>JAEXXR010000115.1 GCA_023405705.1 Actinomycetes bacterium | reverse complement strand
CTGCGCATCCGCTGAGCGGCGCTGCGCATCCGCCGGGCGGCGTCCGCGTGCGCGCCGCGCGCCGCCGCAACCGACGCCGTTCACGGCGACAGGCTGGTTTCCTTTGCACTTGCCTGCCTCTTCTGGGGTGGCCGCAGCGGGGTAGACGCCCGTAGGATCAGTGAACTCGAAAGCCGGGTGCACGACGGCAGGGCGGCGGACCGGTACGGTCATGCGCCCGAACCGACGGCGCCACGGCACAGAAGCAGACCGCCGACCTGCCGGGAACCGCCGCGCAAAAGGCCATCAAGAGACGTACGGAATGTTGTTGTCACGAGGAGTCTGAAATCTCGATGCTCATCGGAGTGCCCCGCGAGACGAATGCCGGGGAGACACGCGTCGCCGCGACCCCGGCGACGCTCAGACAGCTTGTGGGCCTCGGCTACGACGTGGTCGTCGAGGCGGGCGCAGGCACGCTCTCCAGCTTCGAAGACGACGCCTACGCCGCGGCGGGCGCGACCGTCGGCTCGGCCGAGCAGGCGTGGCAGGCCGACGTCGTCTTCCGCGTCAACGCCCCGACCGTCGAGGAGATCGCCCTGCTGAAGGACGGCGCGACGATCGTCGCGCTGCTGGCGCCCGCGCTCAGACCGGAGCTGGTCGACGCGCTCGCGCAGCGGCCGATCACGGCGCTGGCGATGGACGCGGTGCCGCGCATCAGCCGCGCGCAGTCGCTCGACGTCCTCTCCAGCATGGCCAACATCGCCGGCTACCGCGCCGTGATCGAGGCCGCGCACGTCTTCGGCCGCTTCTTCACCGGCCAGGTGACGGCGGCCGGCAAGGTCCCGCCGGCGAAGGTCCTGATCGCGGGCGCCGGCGTCGCCGGTCTCGCCGCGATCGGCGCCGCCAACTCGCTCGGCGCGATCGTGCGCGCGACCGACCCGCGGCCCGAGGTCGCCGACCAGGTCAGATCGCTCGGCGGCGAGTTCCTCGAGGTGATGAGACTCGAGGTCTCCAGAGACGGCTACGCGAGAGAGACGGGCGAGGACTACAACCGCCTCGCCGCCGAGCTGTACACCGAGCAGGCGAAGGACGTCGACATCATCATCACGACGGCCCTGATCCCGGGCCGCCCGGCGCCGAAGCTGATCACCGCCGAGCAGGTCGCGCTGATGAGATCGGGCTCGGTGATCGTCGACATGGCGGCCGCGATGGGCGGCAACGTCGAGGGCTCGGTCGCCGGCAAGGCGATCGTCACCGACAACGGCGTGACGATCATCGGCTACACCGACCTCGCCGGCCGTCTGCCGGCGCAGGCCTCGCAGCTGTACGGCACGAACCTCGTCAACCTGATGAAGCTGCTGACGCCGGAGAGAGACGGGCAGCTCGTGCTCGACTTCGACGACGTCGTGCAGCGCTCGATGACGGTCGTGCGCGACGGCGAGAGAACGTGGCCGCCGCCGCCGGTGCAGGTCTCCGCCGCGCCGGCCGCGAGCGCCGAGCCGGCGAGAGCGGCCGAGGCGCCGGTGAAGGAGCCGCGCCCGGCGTGGGTCAGATACGCCGCGATCGCCGTCGGCCTGTTCGCGTTCGGGCTCGTCAACGCCTTCGCACCGGACCCGCTGCCGCAGCACTTCACGGTGCTGATGCTGGCGATCGTCGTCGGCTACTACGTGATCGGCAAGGTCCACCACGCGCTGCACACGCCGCTGATGTCGGTCACGAACGCGATCTCGGGGATCATCGTCGTCGGCGCGATGCTCCAGCTCGGCGAGCAGGACGACACGACCATCCGGGTGCTCGCGACGGTCGCGATCCTGTTCGCGTCGATCAACGTCTTCGGCGGCTTCGCCGTGACCCGGCGCATGCTCGGCATGTTCAACAGAGGCTGATCCATGACCACGACCCTCGTCTTCGGAAGCATCGACACGCAGTCGGTCGCGACGGCCGCCTACATCGTCGCCGCGCTGCTGTTCATCCTCTCGCTCGCCGGCCTGTCCAGACACGAGTCGGCCCGTCAGGGCGTCGCCTTCGGGATCGCCGGCATGGCGATCGCGCTGGCCGCGACGATCGCCGTCACGACCGAGCACGCCGAGGCGGTCGCGATCGTCCTGCTCGTCGTCGCGGTCGCGATCGGCGCCGCGATCGGCCTCTGGCGCGCGCGCGTCGTCGAGATGACCGGCATGCCGGAGCTGATCGCGCTCCTGCACAGCTTCGTCGGCCTCGCCGCCGTGCTGGTCGGCTGGAACGGCTACTTCTCGGTCGAGAACGGCGACCTCCACGGCCTCCACGGCTCGCTGCTCGACATCCACAACGCCGAGGTCTTCATCGGCGTCTTCATCGGCGCGGTCACGCTCACGGGCTCGATCGTCGCCTACCTGAAGCTGTCGGCCAGAATGAAGTCGGCGCCGCTGATGCTGCCGGGCAAGAACTACCTGAACATCGGTGCGCTCGTCGCCTTCGTCGTGCTGACGGTGATCTTCGTGATCTCGCCGAGCCTGCCGCTGCTGATCGCGGTGACGGTCCTGGCGCTCCTGCTCGGCTGGCACCTCGTCGCCTCGATCGGCGGCGGCGACATGCCGGTCGTCGTCTCGATGCTCAACTCCTACTCGGGCTGGGCCGCGGCGGCGTCGGGCTTCCTGCTCAACAACGACCTCCTGATCGTGACCGGCGCGCTCGTCGGCTCCTCCGGTGCGTACCTCTCCTACATCATGTGCCAGGCGATGAACCGCTCGTTCATCTCCGTGATCGCGGGCGGCTTCGGCATCGAGGCCCCGGCCTCGGCCGACACCGACTACGGCGAGCACCGCGAGATCGACGCGGTCAGCGCGGCGGAGATGCTGACCGAGGCCAGCTCGGTGATCATCACGCCCGGCTACGGCATGGCGGTCGCGCAGGCGCAGTACCCGGTGGCGGAGCTGACCCGTCAGCTGCGCGACCGCGGGATCGAGGTCCGCTTCGGCGTCCACCCGGTCGCCGGCCGTCTCCCGGGCCACATGAACGTGCTGCTCGCCGAGGCGAAGGTGCCGTACGACATCGTGCTCGAGATGGACGAGATCAACGACGACTTCACCGAGACCGACGTCGTGCTCGTGATCGGCGCCAACGACACCGTCAACCCGGCCGCGACCGAGGACCCGGGCAGCCCGATCGCCGGCATGCCGGTGCTGAAGGTGTGGGAGGCGAGCAACGTGATCGTCTTCAAGCGCTCGATGGCCTCCGGCTACGCCGGCGTCCAGAACCCGCTGTTCTTCCGCGAGAACACGCAGATGCTGTTCGGCGACGCGAAGAACAAGGTCGACGAGATCGTCGGCGCGCTCGCCGCCGAGCGCGTCCCGGCCTGAGGCAGACCATGACGCAGACGACGAGCGGATCGCTCTGGCCCTTGCTGGCGGAGCTGCCGCTCGTCGTCGAGTCGTGCGCGTACGAGCGGCTCCACGCCCTCCTCGCGCACGAGAGCGAGCGCGTGACGACGCACGTGCGCCTCGCCGGCAGAGGCGAGGAGGGCCTCGGCGAGGACATCTCGATCCACGTCGAGGACGGCACGTCGCTGCACGAGACGCAGCCCGCGCTGCCGCTCGCGGGCGAGTGGACGCTCGCCGGCTTCTGCGCCCACCTCGCGACGCTCGAGCAGTGGAGCAGACCGCCGGAGTGGGAGACGGCGCGCAGCTACCGCAACTGGGCGTTCGAGTCGGCGGCGCTCGACCTCGCGCTGCGCCAGGCCGGCCGCCCGCTGCACGAGCTGCTCGGCCTGGAGCCGCGGCCGGTGCGCTTCGTCAACTCGCTCGGCCTCGGCGAGGAGCCGTCGATCGAGCACGTGCGGCGGCGGCTCGCCCGCGCGCCGGGCGTGCGCTTCAAGCTCGACGCGGAGGCGACCTGGTCGCCGGCGCTCGTCGCGGAGGTCGCCGCCACCGGCGCGGTCGACACGATCGACTTCAAGGGCTGCTACGGCCTCGAAGTCACGGACGAGGACGCGCTGCGCGCGATGTACGACCGCGTGCTCGCCGCCTTCCCGGACGCCTGCCTGGAGGACCCGCACGACCTGCCCGGGATCGCGGAGCGGATCGGCGACCAGGCCGAGCGCGTCTCCTACGACGCGCCGATCCTCGGCGCCGCCGACATCGGCGCGACGCCGCTGCCGGGGCGCGTCGTCAACGTCAAGCCGTCGCGGATCGGGACGCTGCGCGAGCTGCTGGAGGTCTACGCCCGCTGCGCGCGCGAGCGGCGGCCGATGTACGGCGGCGGGATGGGGGAGCTGGGCGTCGGCCGCGGCCAGATCGAGCTGCTGGCGGCGCTCTTCCACCCGGACGCGCCCAACGACGTCGCGCCGAGCGCCTACAACGAGGACGACCCGGCCGGCGCGCTGCCGCCCAGCCCGCTGCCGCCGCGCCCCGCCGCGACCGGCTTCCGCTGGGC
>JAEXXR010000105.1 GCA_023405705.1 Actinomycetes bacterium | reverse complement strand
CCGTGGCCGGGCAGGCCGACCGCGTCGGGCCATGCCACCGCGGTCAGCGCCAGCGAGCGACCGAGCGCGCGGGCCGGTTCGAGATCGGCCTCCCACCCCTCTCCCGCTTCCGGGTCGAGGTACGGCGTCGTGCGCGCCTGCGCCATCAGGTGATCGCCGACGAAGGCGAGCCCGTGCGCCGCGTCGTGGAAGACGGTGTCGGTCGGCGAGTGGCCGGGCCGCAGCGTCGCCCGCAGCGCGCGGTCGCGGAGCAGCAGCGCCTCCCCCTCGCCGATCACGACCTCCGGCCGCGGCCGGCTGCCGAGCATCCGCATCATCTCCATGCGCGCCGCGTAGGCGGCGATGACCGGCGCCGGGGCGCCGTGGAACGCGAGGCGGCGGGCGATCAGCTCGTCGTCGGCGACGAGTGCCCCGGGAAGCGCCTCCAGCCACGCGGCGAGCCGCGCGTGGCAGGCGATCGGCGCGCCGCTGCGGCGCGCGACCAGCTCGGCGAGGCCGACGTGGTCGACGTGCTGGTGGGTCAGGACGATCAGCCCGATCCGGTCGAGCGCGACGCCGAGGTCGCGCAGGCCGCGGTCGAGCGCGTCGAGCGCGCCGCCCCAGTTGAGGCCGCAGTCGACCAGGGTCAGCGGGTCGTCGTCGATCAGCCAGCAGTTGACGCCGACCATCGGCGACGGCAGCGCGAGCCGGTGGACGCCCAGCTCGCGCGCACGGAGGCCGGCCGCCGCGTCGTCCGGGCACGGGGACGCGGCGGCGGCCTCCATCGCGGTCTTCAGGTCAGCCGGCGGCTCTCGCCGGCGGGACCTGGCCCTTCGCGTCGAGTCTTCTCGGCAGCGCGAGCGTGAAGTCGCCCGCCTGCAGGCCGGAGAAGTTCTTCTCGGCGGTGTAGGGATACGCTCTCAGCATCACCCACTGCGGGTCGGCCGGCGGTCTCGCGGAGAAGCCGTGGAGCGTCTCGCGCATCGTGTCGGCGTCGATCGAGCCGCCCGCTCTGGCGGCCGCGTCCGCAACCATCAGGGCGTCGTAGCCGCCGACGTAGAGGTTGGCCGCGACTCTCAGCTCGCCGCCTCTCGCCGCTCTCTGGATCGCCGGCAGGGCCGTCTGCTCGAAGCGGTCCGGCACCGGCTCCTCGCCGGTCACGCCGACCGCCCACTGCCACATCACGACGTCTCTGAGCGCGTCCGGGCCGACGAGCGCGGCGACGTTGGAGCCTCCGAACCCGGTGCCGCCGACGACCGGAACGGTCCAGCCGAGCTGCTGGCGGCTCTCCAGCACCTTGCCGACCGCGGCGCCCTGCCCCTCGACGAAGAGGACGTCGGGGTCGGTGTCGCGCAGTCTGCGCAGCTGCGGCGAGGCGTCGAGCGCGTCGGGCGCGAACTTCTCGACCGCGGTGATCTCCAGGCCGGCCGCCGGGAAGGTCTCCTCGACCGCCTTCTCGACCGCTTGGCCGTAGGCGTCGTTGGAGAGCAGCACCGCGACGCTTCTGTAGCCCAGCTGGACCATCTGCTCGGCGACCGCGCCCTGCGAGTCGGCCGGCGTCGGGCCCATCACGAAGTTGTAGCCGCAGCGGTCGAGGTCGCCGATGTCGCTGGAGGCGGTGATGCCGAGCGCGAGCACTCTCTGCTGCATCAGGATCGGGCACAGCGCCAGCGTCACGTTGCTGGTCGAGCCCGGCCAGACGAGGTTCGGCTTCTCGTCGCCGGTCAGCTTGCGCTGCAGCAGCGAGACCGCCTGCGTCGGGTCGGAGCCGTCGTCGGCTATGTCCAGCTCGACTCTGCGGCCGTCGAGGCCGCCGTTGGCGTTGAGCACCTCGGCGGCGGCCTTCAGGCCGTCCTGCTCGGCGATGCCGATCGCGGCGAGCGGGCCGCTCAGCGAGAGGCTCGCGTAGACGCGGTAGGGGCCGTCGGCGTCGCCGCCGTTGGAGCCGCCGCCTCCGTCGTTCGAGTCGCTGCCGCAGCCGGCGAACAGCGCCGCCGCGGCGAGCGTGCCGGCGACCAGCCCGGCGGCAAGGCGCGACCGTCGCCGGACCGGCCCGCGGCCGGTCGCGTCCCAGCTCTCCTTCATCTCTCCTCCTCCTATCGGGGGGCGTCGCCGGCGGAGCCTTCCGCGGCGGCTGTTCCCAGGTAGATGTGGTCCAGCAGGCGCTGCTGATCGGCACCGCGGAAGTCGCTCTGCTCCGCGCAGCGGCCGAGCCGCAACACGTAGACGCGCGAGGCGACGCGCAGCGCCTGGTGGACGGCCTGCTCGACGAGCAGCACCGCGATCCCGCGGCTCGCGATCGTCGCGACGCGGTCCATCACCTCCGCGACCAGTCTCGGCGCCAGCCCGGCCGACGGCTCGTCGAGCATCAGCACGCTCGGCTTCGCCATCAGCGCCTGGCCGATCGCCAGCATCTGCTGCTGGCCGCCGCTGAGCGAGCCGGCCGGCTCGCGCCGCTTCTCGGCGAGCACCGGGAACAGCTCGTAGACGGTCGCCTCGCGCTCCGCGTAGTCGGCCCTGCCGACCCGCGGCGTCGCGACGACGAGGTTGTCCTGCACCGACAGCCCGCGGAAGACGCGCTTGTTCTCCTGCACGAGCGCGAGCCCGCGGCGGGCCCGCGCGTGCGGGCGCAGGCCGCCGATCGGCTGTTCGCCGAGCACGATCTCGCCGTCGAAGACCGAGACGAGGCCGGCGGCGGCGCCGAGCAGCGTCGTCTTGCCGGCCCCGTTGCCGCCGAGCACGGTGACGATCTCACCGGCCGCGACCTCGAGGTCGACCTCGCGCACCGCCTGGATGTCGCCGTAGCCGGCGGTCAGGCCGCGCAGGCGCAGCAGCGGTCCGGACATCACGCCACCACCTTGTCGTCGGGGACCGCGCCGCCGAGGTAGACGTTCAGCACCTCGGGGTCGCGCGAGACCTCCTGCGGCGTGCCGGAGGCGATCATCCGCCCCGACGCGAGCACGAAGACCACGTCGGCGGTCCCCAGCACGAGGTCCATGTTGTGC
>JAEXXR010000058.1 GCA_023405705.1 Actinomycetes bacterium | reverse complement strand
GTGTACGGCGGGGGCGCGGCCTGACCGGCCGGCGGAGCCGGCGGCGGGGTCACGACCGTCGGCTCGGCGTCGGCGGCGGCCTCCTCGGGGCCGGAGCCGAACGGGACGCCGGGATCCGGGGTCACTCGGGCGGCTCCTCGCCGAACGCGCGGATCCACACGAACGTCGCGAGTCTCTGCGTGGCGATGCTGGCGAGCGCGCCGATTCCGGCGAGCAGACCCGACCAGATCAGCCGCTTGACGAGTTCGCTTTCTCTCATGATCTCGGGCATTGAATCAGAGCTCCCGGCGGCTTCGCGCTAACCCTCGACGCGCTCAAGGCCACCGCAGATCGTCTCGACGATGAGGGTCTTGGCATCCTCGTATTCCCGATCGCCGACCGGGAGCAACGAGAAGATCCAGCCTGTCAGAACCTGCTCGACGGCGCCGTAGAAGGCGAGGGCGGCGAAGTCCGGGGTGACGTCGTCGCGGAAGGTCCCGTCGCGCTGCGCTCTCTCCACGATCGCCCCGATCTGCACGTACGCCTGGCGGATCTGGGGCAGGTGCGTGCGGCCGAAGGTGTTGGCCGCGCGCGTCACCTCGACGATGATCACCTTCATCAGGTCGGGGTCGTGGCGGTAGGAGTCGACGATGAACGACGCGATCGCGTGCAGCTTCTCCCTGGGCGGCAGGTCGGGCTGCGCGTCGACCTCCGTGATCGCGCGCAGGAGGATGTCCCAGCGCTCGAGGAAGAGCGTGTCGAGGATCTCGTCCTTGCTCTTGAAGTAGTGGTAGACGAGGCCGTAGGCGACTCTCGCCTCGTCGGCGATGTCGGAGACGCGGCAGGTGTGGAAGCCCTGGCGCGCGAAGACGCGGACGGCCGCGTCGAGGATCAGGCGCCGCTTGTCGACGGCCGGCTGGGTGCGCGCCATCAGGCCGCCGCCTCCATCCGCGCCTCGGGCCACGCGTACGCGCGCGGCCGGCGGTTGGCGAGCGACGGCAGGCTCGCGCGGATCTCCGCGAGGCGGCCGAGGTCGAGGTCGGCGACGACGTGCGTCTCGTCGTCGGGCGCGGTCGCCAGCACGAGGCCCCACGGGTCGACGATCAGCGAGCGGCCGCCGGAGCGGTTGCCGGGCGGCGAGACGCCGATCTGGTTGGGCGCGACCATGAAGCACTGGTTCTCGATCGCGCGCGCCCGCAGCAGCACCTCCCAGTGGTCGCGGGTCGTCGCGAGCGTGAAGGCCGACGGCAGCGTGACGACGCGCGCGCCGCGCAGCGCGAGGATGCGGAACAGCTCCGGGAAGCGCAGGTCGTAGCAGACGCCCATCCCCAGCCCGACCGGCGCGCCGTCGGCGTCGCGCGCGGCCAGCTCGCTGGTCACCAGCTCCTCCCCCGGGTCCTCGGCGTCGGACTCGCGGTAGACCCTCCCGCCGACCTCGACGTCGAACAGGTGGACCTTGCGGTAGATCGCGCGGATCTCGCCGTCGGGACCGACGTGGACGCTCGTGTTGAGCGACTTCTCGCGGCCCTCGGCGCGCTCGGCGATCGAGCCGGCGACGAGGTCGACGCCCAGCTCGCGCGCGGTCGCGCGGGCCCACGAGATCGCGGGGCCGTCGAGCGGCTCCGCCCCGGCCGCGAGCTGCTCCGGGGTGCCGAGCACGCTCCACTTCTCCGGCAGGGCGACGAGCGTCGCGCCGTCTGCGGCGGCGGCCCGCACGAGGCGGTCGGCGACTGCGAGGTTGCGGTCGCGGTCCTCAGTAGAGTTCATCTGGATCGCCGCGACGCGCACGGGTGGTGATCCTCCAAGGCAGTACAGATTGACTGGTCAGTCAATCCCAGAGCCGGAAGGATACCGCAGCGAGATGGCGTCATCGACCGACGAGACAGCAGCGTCCGGCCCGGCTGTCGCCACGCCGTTCGGACCGTGGCGCGCCCCCTACGGCGCCGTACGCCCCGCCCCGCTCGCCGCGCTGCCGCTGCCGCCGGCGCGGATGCCGCTGCTGCGTGGCGCACGGCCGCTCAAGCGGTGGCGCTACGTCGGGCTGTACGGACCGGAGTTGATGCTGTGCGTCGGGCTCGCGCGCGTCGGCGTCGCGGCGCAGTCGTTCTGGGCCGTCTGGGACCGCGAGGGGCGGCGGCTGCACGAGCGCACCCGCCTCTCCCCCGGCAAGGTCTCGCTCGACATGGAGCGGCTGCCGGGCGTCGCGCGGGTCGCCGACACCGCGGCCGGTGACGGCACGGCCGTCGAGATCGACCTGGCGATCGAGGAGGCCGACGGCGTCGAGACCGTCTCCCCGCACGGCGGCGCCTACGTCTGGACGCGCAAGCAGGGCGGCGTGCCGGCGCGCGGCGCGGTGCGGATCGGCGCCCGCTCCTTCGCGCTCGACGGGCTCGCCGTCGTCGACGACAGCGCGGGCTACCACGCCCGCCGCACCGACTGGCGCTGGAGCGCCGGCGTCGGGCGCACCGCGGACGGCCGCAGCGCCGCCTGGAACCTCGTCGACGGCATCCACGACGCCGCCGCGGGCGGCAGCGAGCGGACCGTCTGGCTCGACGGCGAGCCGCTCGAGGCCGCGCCGGCCCTCTTCGCCGCCGACCTCTCCTCGGTCGCGACCCCGGCCGACGGCGGCGAGCTGCGCTTCGCCTCCGAGTCGGTGCGCGAGCGGACCGAGAACATGCTGCTCGTGCGCAGCTCCTACCGCCAGCCGTTCGGCACCTTCACGGGCCTCCTCCCCGGCGGCGTCCAGCTCGCCGAGGCCTTCGGCGTGATGGAGCAGCACAGCGCCGTCTGGTGAGCGCGGGTCAGCCTTCGCGGCGCTCGTCGCGCTGGCGGCGCAGCTCGGCGAGCAGGAGCTTGGAGTGGAGCGCGCCGATCAGCTCGCGCAGCGGCTCGGTGGCGGAGGCGACGATCTCGACGGCGCGATCGGGGTCGACGCGGCCGGCGAGGCGGTGCAGCAGCGTGCCGACCTCCTCCTCGACCAGCGGCTGGAGCGCCTCGCGGTAGCGGATCGTGTCGTAGACGGTGAAGCCGATCGCCTCCTCGAAGCCGCCGGCGCGGAAGCGCGAGATCGCCTCGACGATCGCGACGTCGTCGGCGTCGTAGCCGCGCTCGGTCGGGGTCAGCACGCCGATCGCGCGCATCCGCTCCAGCACGTCGGCGGGGACGTCGTAGCGCTCGTCGACCTCGGCGTGCGAGGTGCGGGTCTGCTCGCTCTGCTGGGTCGCCCGCTCGATGATGCGGTCCTCCAGCTCGATCAGCGCGGCGAGCCGGTCCGGGTCGTCGCGCAGCGCGTCGCGGATCACCCGCAGCGGCATGAAGCGCTCCTCCTGCAGCCGCTTGATCAGCCGGATCCGGTCGACGAAGCCGGCCGGGTAGTAGGCCATGTTGCGGCTCGTGCGCACGACGTCGGCCTGGTCGCCGAGCAGGCCCTCGCGCAGGTAGTGCTTGATCGTGCCGGCCGAGACGCCGGAGCGCTCGGCCAGCTGGCTCATCTTCAGCATGCCGCTCCCGCGGGGCGTCGGCCCCGCGGCGGCTGCGCCCTGCGGTGCGGGTGCTGCGTCAGCCAAGGAACGACCCCTGGACGCCCGCGGCCGGGCCTGCCACGGCGCCCGACTCCTTCAGGGCGGCGATCTCCTCGGCCGAGTAGCCGGCCGCCGCGAGCACGTCGTCGGTGTCGCCGCCGAGCGCCGGACCGGGCGCGCGCGTCGGGTCGCCGGGCGTGCGGCTGAGCTTGACCGGCAGGCCGAGCAGGCGCACCGGCGCGGCGGCGCCGGGCTGGTCGAGCGCGACGACCATCTCGCGCGCGCTCACCAGCTCGGAGTCGAGCGCCTCCTCCAGCTCCAGCAGCGGCTCCATGCAGCAGTCGTGCTCGGCCGCGAACGCCTCCCACTCCGCGCGCGTGCGGGCGGCGAAGATCCGCTCGACCTCGGCATGCGCGTCAGAGCCCGGGCCCTCGAACTGCTTCTCGACCAGGTCCTCGCGCCCGACGCCGCGGCACCACGCCTTCCAGAACTTCGGCTCCAGCGCGCCGAGCGTCACCCAGCCGTCCGAGCAGGCGTACGGGCGGTAGCAGAGCAGCGAGCCCGACAGCGGCAGCTGGCCGCGGCGCAGCGGCGTGCCGGCCGGGTCGTTGAGGTGCTGCGCGGCGAGCATCGCCAGCCACGACAGCGCGCCGTCGGTCATCGAGACGTCGACGACCTGGCCCTCCCCCGACCGCTCGCGCTCGCGCAGCGCGGCGAGGATCCCGACCGCGGCCATCAGCGCGCCGCCGCCGACGTCGGCGATCTGCGCCGCCGCCTGGACCGGCGGGCCGCCGGCCTCGCCGGTCAGCGCCAGCACGCCGTTCAGGCCCAGGTAGTTCATGTCGTGGCCGGCGCGGTCCCGGAGCGGGCCGTCCTGCCCGTATCCGGTGATGGCGCAGTACACGAGGCCCGGATTCTCCTGCTTGAGGCGGTCGTATCCGACCCCGAGCCGGTCGAGCACGCCGGGGCGGAACGACTCCAGCAGCACGTCGTAGTCGCGCGCCAGCCGCAGCAGCACCTCCCTGCCCTGCTCGGACTTGAGGTCGACTCGGATCGAGCGCTTGTTGCGGTTGAGCGCCAGGAACAGCGCCGATCTGGCGCTGTCCTCGACGCCCTCGACGTACGGCGGCGACCAGCGCACGTAGTCGCCCATGCCGGTGTCCTCGACCTTCAGCACCTCGGCGCCGAGGTCTGCCAGCAGCAGCGAGCAGAACGGGCCCGGCAGCAAGCGCGAGAGGTCCAGGACTCTGAGGCCGGCGAGCGGGCCTCTGCCCTGCGCAGCCCCGGTCATCGAGCGGCCTCCGTGGAAGAGCGATCCCCCTGGGCGAGTTCCTCCGACGGGTTCCGAGCCTCTCGGCGAGGAACCCGCAGCATCTCGCGTGCCTCCGCGACCGTCGCGACGCGGCGGCCGACGTCCTGCGCCATCCGCGCGGCCTGCGCGATCAGGTCGCCGTTGGAGCGGGCCATCGTGCCGTCCGGGAGGTAGAAGTTGTCCTCCAGGCCGGCGCGGACGTTGCCGCCGAGCGTCAGCGCCGTCGCGATCAGCGTCCACTGGTCGCGCGCGATCCCGATCACGCCCCACTCGTTGGGGCCGTCGGGTCCGCCGGGGACGTTCTCGGCCATGTGCGCGAGGTTGCGCGCCGTCGGGCGGATGCCGCCGGTCACGCCCATCACGCACGAGATCTGCAGCGGCTCGCTGAGGATCCCCATGTGCAGCAACGGGTCGAGGTTGGCGATGTGGCCCGTGTCGAAGCACTCGTGCTCGGGCTTGATCCCCTCCTCGTTCATCGCTCTCAGCAGCGTGATGATCGTCTCGAAGCTGTTCTCGAAGACGGTGTGGAAGACGAAGTCTCTGCGTCTCCTCGAGTACTTCGCGTAGTTCATCGAGCCCATGTTGAGCGCGGCGACGTCGGGCTTCAGCGCGCGCAGGTAGGCGATCCGCTTCTCGAGCGAGACGCCGAGCGCGCCGGTCGAGAAGTTGATGATCACGTCGCCGACCTCGGCGAGGATCGCCTCCGTGATCGCGCGGAAGTCCTCGATCTCGTAGGAGGGCGTGCCGTCGGGCGTGCGCGCGTGGATGTGGATCATCGACGCGCCCTCGTCGACGGCGCGGCGCGCCTCCGCCGCGTACTCCTCGGGCGTGTAGGGGATCGCCGGGCACTGGTCCCGGTTGGCGATCGCGCCCGAGATCGAGCAGGTGACGATGACGGGATCGTTCAGGCTCACAGAGTTCTCCTCACACCGGCACGACGCCGTGCCGCTTCCAGGGCCGTTCGACCTTCTTGCCCTCCGCCATCTCCAGCGCTCTGACGATCACCGGCCGCGTCTCGCGCGGATCGATCACGTCGTCGATCATGCCGTTCTTGGCGGCGATGTAGACGTCGATGATCTTGCGGTAGGCCTCGACCAGCTCGGCTCTCTTGGCGGCCGGGTCCTCGGCCTCCTCGACCACTCTGCGCATCACGATCTCGACGGCGCCCTCGGCGCCCATCACGCTGATCTCGGCGCTCGGCCAGGCGACGATCAGGTCGGGCTCGTAGGCCTTGCCGTTCATCACGTAGTAGCCGGCGCCGTAGGCCTTGCGCACGATCACGGTGATCTTCGGCACGGTCGCGTTGGCGACCGCGTAGAGCATCTTCGCGCCGTGACGGATGATGCCGGCCGCCTCGACTCTCGTGCCGACCATGAAGCCCGGCACGTCCTGCAGGAACAGCAGCGGGATCCCATAGGCGTTGCAGAGGTTGACGAACCGCGCCGCCTTGTCGGCCGAGTCGATGTCGAGGATGCCGCCGAGCTGCTTGGGCTGGTTGGCGACGATCCCGACCGGCCGCCCGCCGAAGCGCGCGAAGCACGTGATGATCGTCTTCGCCCACTGCGGCTTCATGTCGAACCACTCGCCGTCGTCGACGATCCGCCGGATCACCTCGTACATGTCGTAGGGCTTGCGGTTGGAGTCCGGCAGCACGTCGAGCAGCTCGTCGTCCATCCGGTCGACCGGGTCTGCGGTCGCGCGAATCGGCAGCGGCGCCTCGCAGTTCTGCGGCATGTACGACAGGTACTGCTTGATCCGCAGGACGCACTCCTCGTCGTCCTTGACCTCCAGGTCGCCGACGCCGGACTTGCGGCAGTGGACGCGCGAGCCGCCCAGCTCCTCCTGCGTCACGTCCTCGCCGACGGCGGCGCGCACGAGGTGCGGGCCGGCGAGCGCCATCGAGCCGCGGCCCTTGACCATCGGGACGAAGTCGGCGAGGCCGGGGATGTAGGCGGTGCCGGCGGCGCACGG
>JAEXXR010000050.1 GCA_023405705.1 Actinomycetes bacterium | reverse complement strand
GGCCAGCACGGCGCCGGCCGGGTCGTCGGCGATCCGCCCGCTGTCGACGCGCGCGTGCTTGAGGCTGCTCGGCCCGGCGTTGACGACGAGGACCCGCATCGGCGCGGCTCAGGCGGCGGCCGCCGCGCGGCACGCGCGGACGGCCGTGCGGACCGCGGCAGCGCCCATCTAGTCGC
Organism: Actinomycetes bacterium; assembly: GCA_023405705.1. The sequence continues at coordinate 2,650 of JAEXXR010000050.1, read as the reverse complement.
TCCAGACCCAGTCGCGGATCTCCGGCATGTCCTCCAGGTGCTCGCGCACGTAGGCGTGGTGTCTGGTCAGCTGCGTCTCGCAGTGGCGCTCCAGCGCTGTCGCCCCGGCCGGCGCGCGGCTGGCCCGGCGCAGCGCGTCGAGCACGAGGTGGTAGCGGCTCATCTCGTTCAGCACGACCATGTCGAACGGCGTCGTCGTCGTCCCCTGCTCGTTGAAGCCGTGGACGTGGAAGCGGGCCGCGTTCGGCCGCCCGTGGACGATCTGGTGCAGCGCGCGGGCGTAGCCGTGGAAGGCGGTCACGACCTCGGCCCGCTCGCCGAACAGCTCGACGAACCGCTCGTCGCTCATCGAGTGGGGGTGGAGCGGCTGCGGCGTCAGCGCCATCAGGTCGACGACGTTGACGACGCGCACGCGCAGCTCCGGCACGTGCCGGCGCAGCAGCCACGCCGCCGCGACCGTCTCCAGCGACGGCACGTCGCCGATGCAGGCGAGCACGACGTCGGGCTCGCGGCCGTCGTGCGTCCCGGCGCCCTCGGTCCCGGCCCACTCCCAGATGCCGGCGCCCGCGGCGCAGTGGGCGCGGGCGGCGTCCAGCGAGAGGTACTGCAGTTCCGGCTGCTTGTCGATCACGATCAGGTTCACGTAGTCGCGGCTGCGCAGGCAGTGGTCGGCGACCGACAGCAGGCAGTTCGCGTCCGGCGGCAGGTAGACGCGCACGACGTCGCCGCTCATCGAGATCATCGTGTCGATCAGGCCCGGCCCCTGGTGGCTGAAGCCGTTGTGGTCGTTGCGCCAGCAGGTCGAGGTCAGCAGCACGTTGAGCGAGGCGACCGGCGCGCGCCACTCCAGCCTGCGCGCCCCCTCCAGCCACTTCGCGTGCTGGATCGCCATCGAGGAGGAGACCATCGCGAACGCCTCGTAGGTCGCGAACAGGCCGTGGCGGCCGCTCAGCAGGTAGCCCTCCAGCCAGCCCTGGCAGAGGTGCTCGGAGAGGACCTCCATCACGCGCCCGCCGGGGCCGACCGCCTCGTCCTCCGGGCGCGCCTCCTCCAGCTCGCGCTCGGCGACCTCGAAGACGGCGCCGAGCCGGTTGGAGTTGGTCTCGTCGGGACAGAAGAGGCGGAAGTCGCGCGTCGTCTCGGTGCGCGTGTAGACGTCGCGCAGCAGCTCGCCGAGCTTGCGCGTCGACTCGGCTCTGCTCGTCGCCGGCTGCTCGACCTCGACCGCGTACCTGGCGTAGTCGGGCAGGTCGAGGTCGCGCAGCAGCCGGCCGCCGTTGGCGTGCGGGGTGGAGCCGAGCCGTCTGTCGCCGTGGGGTGCCAGCGCGGCCAGCTCCGGGACCAGGCGGCCGCTCGCGTCGAAGCGGTCGTCGGGCCGGTAGGAGCGCATCCACGTCTCCAGCATCGCGAGGTGGTCGGGGTTGTCGCGCACCCCGGAGAGCGGCACCTGGTGGGCGCGGAAGGTCCCCTCCACCTGCTTGCCGTCGACGACCTTCGGGCCGGTCCAGCCCTTCGGCGTGCGCAGGATGATCGCCGGCCAGCGCGGCAGGCCGGAGGCGCTGCGGCCGCGCGCGCCGTGGGCGCCGGAGCGGGCGACCTCCTGGATCGCGCGGATCTCGTCGTAGGCGGCGTCGAGCGCCTGTGCGAACTGGTCGTGGACCTCGCGCGGGTCGTCGCCGGCGATCTCGACCGGCGCCCAGCCGTGGGCGCGCAGCAGCAGATGGACGTCCTCGTCCGGAGCGCGGCCGAGCACGGTCGGGCCGGAGATCTTGTTCTCGTTGAGGTGGAGGATCGGCAGGACCGCGCCGTCGCGGCGCGGGTCGAGGAAGCGGACGCCCTTCCACGAGCCCTCCAGCGGGCCGGTCTCCGCCTCACCGTCGCCGACGGTGCAGGCGACGATCAGGTCGGGGTTGTCGAAGGCCGCGCCGAAGGCGTGCACGAGCGCGTAGCCGAGCTCGCCGCCCTCGTGGATCGAGCCGGGGACGGGGACGCTGACGTGGCTGGGGATCCCGCCCGGCGTCGAGAACTGGCGCACGAGGCGGCGCAGGCCCGGCAGGTCCTGGCCGACCTCCGGATAGACCTCCGACCACGTCCCTTCCAGGTAGGCGTTCGCGACGATCGCCGGGCCGCCGTGGCCGGGGCCGGTGACGTTCAGCACGGCCGCGCCGGTGCGGCGGATCAACCGGTTGAGCTGCGCGTAGACGAGGTTCAGGCCGGGGGAGGTGCCCCAGTGGCCGAGCAGCCGGGGCTTGATGTGCTCGGGGGAGAGCGGCTCGCGCAGAAGCGGGTTCTCGCGCAGGTAGATCTGCGCGACCGTCAGGTAGTTCGCCGTCTCCCACCAGGCGACGAGATCGTCCAGCTCGGTCGTGGTCACGCGCTGGAGCCTTCCCGTGCGGTCCGGCGCCGTACCTTCGCTTCGCAAGCTCGTCACACGTCGTCGGCGCCGGTCCCGCCCGCGGCCCCCGCTCGCCGACCTGTGTCATCCAGCTGTAGCTCAGAGGCATCTGGATGACACAGGTCCGGCGCGGGCCATGCGTATCTGGGAACGGGTCCTGTTCTGCGCTTCTCCGTGACATCTTGAGATCTGCGCATATGTGCCTACAGTGGAGGTATGAGCACGACGACCGTCGAGCTGGAGCTGGGTCAGGAG
>JAEXXR010000621.1 GCA_023405705.1 Actinomycetes bacterium | reverse complement strand
GCGTCTGCGAGCTGGCCGCCGACGGGCTGACCAACCGCGAGATCGCGCAGGCGCTGTTCGTCTCGACCAAGACGGTCGAGTTCCATCTCCGCAACGCCTATCTGAAGCTGCGGATCCGTTCGCGGCGGGAGCTCGGCGGCGCGCTCGGCGACGCTCCGCCGAGCGTCTTTCAGGCGCGGCCGTAGACCGGGATCGCCGCGCCGCTGGTGGCGGCGCCGTCGTCGGACAGCAGGTGGGCGACGACGCCGGCGATCTGCGCGGGCGCGACCCACTTGGAGTGGTCGGCTCTCGGCATCGAGGCGCGGTTGCCGGGCGTGTCGATCACGCTCGGCAGGATCGCGTTGCAGCGCACGCCGTCGTCCCTGTACTCGACCGCGACCGCCTGCGCGAAGGCGATCACCGCCGCCTTCGCGGTCACGTAGCCGGCCGCGCCGCTGAACGGCTGCAGCGCCGCGCGGCTGCCGACGCAGACGATCCCGCCGCCGCCGGCCGCGACGATCCGCGGCAGCGCGGCCTGCGTGACGAGGTAGGTCGGCCGCAGGTTGAGCCGCAGCTGGGCGTCGAACTCGTCGATCGGCGCCTCGGCGACCTTCTTGCCCATGCCGAAGCCGCCGACGAGGTTGGCGACGCCGTGCAAGGGGGCGGCCTCGTCCTCGCCGGCGCGCGCGACGACGGCGGCGACCGCGTCGGCGTCGAACAGGTCGGCCTCGACCAGCTCGAGGCCGTCGCGCGGCTGGATCCGCTCCAGCTCGCGCTCGGCGACCCATGGGACGACGACCCGCCAGCCGTCGTCCAGCAGCCGCTCGACGACGGCCGTCCCCAGTCCTCCCGTTCCGCCCGTGACGAGCGCGGTGCGCGTGCGTGCCATGCCGCAACGGTACCCGTCCAGCCCATCGCGCCGGCACCGGAGATCCCGCGTTCATACCCGCCGCAGCCCGCGGCCGCGTCCGCGGATCGCTCTATCGTCGGCGCCGTGCTGGTGCGGGAGCTGAACGACGGCGACGAGTGGGAGGGGACGCTGCGCGTGCGCGCGGCCGAGCCGCGCACGGCCCGCGACGGCCGTCCGCTGCTGCGCCTGCGCCTCGCCGACCGCAGCGGCTCCGTCTCGACCGTCGTGCGCGAGCCGAGCGAGGAGGACGAGGCGCTGTTCCAGGCGGGCGCGACGGTGCGCGTCACCGGCAGAGCCGAGCTGCACCCGCGCTACGGCCCGCGGCTGGAGCTGAGCGCGTGGCGCGCCGCGAGCGGCGAGGAGGTCGACCCGGCGCAGCTGGAGGCCGGCCCCGAGCGGCCGGTCGGTGAGCTGGAGGCCGACCTGCGCGCGCTGGTGGAGACGATCGGCCAGCCGCACCTGCGCGCGCTGCTCGACCTGCTGCTCGGGCCGGCGAGCGCGACGTGGCCGGCCTTCCGCGACGCGCCGGCTGCCAAGCACTACCACGAGGCCTACCGCCACGGCCTGCTGGAGCACACGCTCGCGGTCGCGCACGGCGTCAGCGCGCTGGCGGAGACCTTCCCCGGCATCGACCGCGACCTCGCGGTCACCGGCGCGCTCGTCCACGACGTCGGCAAGCTCGACGCGTACGCGATCGACGACGACGGCGGCGCGATCGAGCTGACCGACGACGGCAGGCTGCAGGGCGAGATCCCGCTCGGCTACTTCCGCGTCCGCCGCCTGGTCGAGCAGGTCGACGGCTTCCCGCCGCTGCTCGCCCGCGCGCTGCTGCACGTCGTGCTGAGCCACCACGGCTCGCTCGCCCACGGCAGCCCGGTCGTGCCGGCGACGCGCGAGGCGACGCTCGTGCACATGGTCGACAGCCTCGGCAGCCGGCTCGGCAGCTACGACCGCGTCGAGCGGGCGCTCGCGCCCGGCGCGACGTGGGCGCCGTGGGACAAGGCGCTCGGCGGCGGCGCCTGGTTCCCCGCCCGCGCGGAAGCTGGCGCGGACGACCGCAACTCCCTGGCCGGCTGACCGAGCGCGAGCGCCGCGCGCGCCACAAAAGTTCGCAAATAGCGGGCGAAGCGGCGCCACACCGAAAGGCGGCAAAGCCCCGCTGACTACAGTGTCGCGACCACATGGCGAAGGACACCGAGAAGCTGATCCGCCAGCTGTCGCTCATCAGCTACCTGATGGCGGAGCGGCGACCCGTCACCGCGCCCGAGATCCGGCGCGACGTCGAGGGCTACAGCGCGATGAACGAGGACGCCTTCGCGCGCCGCTTCTACGCCGACCGCTCGGAGCTGGAGGCGCTCGGGATCCAGCTGTCGGTCGACAAGCCGGTCGAGGGCCTCGCCGAGCAGGAGAACTACTCGCTGCCGCCGGAGAACTTCCACCTCCCGGCGATCGAGTTCAGCAACGAGGAGCTGGCCGGCCTCCACACCGCGCTCAGCCTGCTCGACGGCGAGTTCGCCTACGCCGAGCCGCTGCGGCTCGCGCTGCAGCAGATCTCCTGGGGCCAGCCGAGCCCGCTCGACGCGCCCGAGCAGCGCTCGATCGCGCTCGGCATCACCGCGTCGGCCGGCGGCCACGACCTGTCGCAGCGGCTGGCGAAGATCGAGACCGCGATCTTCCGCCGCAAGACGATCGTCTTCGACTACTACACGATGCAGCGCGGCGAGCTGGGGACGCGCAGGGTCGACCCCTACCAGCTGCTGTTCCAGGGCGGGCAGTTCTACCTCGTCGGCCGCTCGCACGAGCGCGACGCGATCCGCGTCTTCCGCCTCTCGCGCATCCGCGGCAAGGTCGCCTACGCGTCGAAGGCCGAGCACGACTTCCAGCGCCCGGCCGACTTCGACCCGCGCGTCTACGCCAACCGCATCCAGTGGCAGTTCGGCGACCCGATCGGGAGCGCCGAGGTGCTGATCGCCGGCCGCATCGCGTGGCAGATCGAGCGTCACTTCGGCCGCTACGGCGAGCTGCGCCCGGCCAGGAGCGACGAGGGCGACGGCGGCGATCGCGTCTTCGTGACCGACTACGCCGACGCGCGCCAGCTGGTCGCGTGGGTGCTCGGCCTCGGCGAGCACGCCCGCCTGCTCGGCCCCCCCGAGCTGGTCAGAGAGCTCGACGACCGGCTCGCGCTGCTGGTCGAGCGCCACACCGAGGGCCCCGAGCTGGCGCCGGTCGCCGCGACCGAGCGCGCCGCGGAGACGAACGGCGCCGGCAACGGCAACGGCCGCCGCGACGCCGCCGCGATCCGCCCGGAGCGGTTCGCGCGGCTGGTGACGCTCGCCTCGATCCTGATCACCGCCGGCCACGCCGGCGAGCGGATCCCGGCCGCCGAGGTCTGCGAGCGGCTGCAGATCAGCGAGCAGGAGCTGCAGGAGGACATCGGCGTGCTGAACGTCGTCAACTTCGGCGCCGGCTCCTACGTGCTCTACGCCGAGGTCCAGGACGACGGGATGATCATGGCCGACCCGGAGGCGTACGGCGACTCGTTCGCGCGTCCGGCGCGGCTGCTGCCGGTCGAGGCGAAGGCGCTGATCGCCGCGATCGACCTGATCGGCGACTACATCCCGGAGGGCTCGCTCGCGAGCGTGCGCGAGAAGGTCGTCGGCGCGCTCGGCGAGGACCCGATCCGCGAGGGCCTGCAGGTCGCGACGGCCGGCGACGACCACGAGATCGCCCGCACCGTCTCGACCGCCGTCCACGAGCGGCGGCTGCTGACGATCGAGTACTACAAGGAGAACGAGGACGTCTTCTCCGAGCGGACCGTCGAGCCCTACGCGCTGATCAACGGCCGCGAGGGCTGGTACGTC
>JAEXXR010000581.1 GCA_023405705.1 Actinomycetes bacterium | reverse complement strand
CCGCGCCTACCGCCTCCTCGTCTCCCGCGAGGGGCGCGGGCCGGCGATCTTCGCTCCGCCGGACCGGCTCGACCGCGTCGAGGTCGTCGAGATCGACAGCGGCGAGGCGGTGCTGTTGTGGGACCTGCCGCCGCGCGAGGCGCGCCGGCTCGCCAACGCGCTGCGCGAGGACATGGCGCTGATGGAGGCGGCCGACTTCCTCGACGCCTGGCGGACCGCGCAGGAGTAGCCGCGGCGGCCCGCTCGGGGCCCGCGACGGCGGGCGGCGAGGCCGGGCGCGAGCGTCCTCGGAAGGCCCTCCGCGTTCCGCCTCTCGGAACCCCTTTCCTGCGACCCCCCGAGCGGGGGAAACGCGGCGCCGGACGGGGGATGTCGCGCCCGCGACCTGACCGAGCAGCGGGCCTCCCCTTCGCTATGGTGCGAGGACCGGCCGATATCAGATCGGTGAGAACGGCAGCGTAGGTCGTAGCGAAAGGAACCCGCCGTGCCCGATGTGGTGATGCCCCGCCTCTCCGATTCGATGGAGGAGGGCACGATCATCAAGTGGTTGAAGGCCTCCGGCGACGAGGTCCAGCGCGGCGACGAGCTGGTCGAGATCGAGACCGACAAGGCCAACATGGTCTACGAGGCCGACGCGTCGGGCACGCTGGAGATCGTCGCCGAGGAGGGCGCCACGCTCCCGATCGGCGAGACGATCGCGACCCTGGGCGACGGCAGCGCGCCGGCGAAGAAGGCCGAGGCGCCGAAGGCGAAGACGGCCGAGGCCGAGAGCTCCTCCGACGACGACGCGCCCGCCGAGGCCGCCGCGACCGCGACCGCCGAGAAGAGCGAGCCGGCCGAGAAGGCGGACGCCGCTCCCGCTGCCGGCGGCAACGGCAACGGCCGCGTGAAGGCCTCCCCGGTCGCGCGCCGCCTCGCCGAGGAGAAGGGCGTCGACCTCGCCGCGATCTCCGGCTCCGGCCCCGGCGGCCGCATCGTCAAGGCCGACGTCGAGGAGGCTGCGGAGAACGGCGCCGCGAAGGCCGCCGACAAGCCGGCGCTCGCCGCCGTGCCCGAGCCCGCCTCCGAGCAGCCGGCGGCGAAGCCCGAGAAGGAGATCCCCGGTCCGGTCGTCTCCGGTGACGCGGGCTCCGGCAAGGGCGAGGCGACGACGATCGAGCTGACGCGCACGCAGCAGGTGATCGCGCGGCGGATGGCGGAGTCGAAGGCGACGATCCCGGACTACACGGTCACGACCGAGGTCGACATGGAGGCCGCCGTCTCGCTGCGCGAGCAGATGAAGTCCGCCGCGACCGAGTCGCGCCGCGCGCCGTCGTTCAACGACATGGTCGTGAAGGCCGCCGCGCTCGCGCTGCGCGACTTCCCGAAGGCCAACGGCGGCTACAAGGACGGCAAGTGGGAGCTGTACTCCCGCGTCAACGTCGGCATCGCGGTCGCGACCGACGACGCCCTCATCGTCCCGACGATCTTCGACGCCGACAGAAAGGCGCTCGGCGAGATCTCGCGCGACGCCCGCGCGCTCGCCCAGCGCGTGCGTGCCGGCAAGATCACGCCGCCGGAGCTGTCGGGCGCGACCTTCACGGTCTCCAACCTCGGCATGTTCGGCACGACCGAGTTCACCGCGATCATCACCAGCGGCCAGGCCGGCATCCTCTCGGTCGGCGCGCTGCGCGACGTCCCGGTCGTCAAGGACGGCCAGGTCGTCCCCGGCAAGCGCATGAGCGTCACGATCAGCGCCGACCACCGCATCCTCAACGGCGCCGAGGCGGCCCAGTTCGTCGCCCGCATCCGCGAGCTGCTCGAGACGCCCTTCTCGCTCGCCTTCTAGGCCGAGAGACACCGCAGCACCGGCCGGCGCCGCCAGCACGTGGGCGCCGGTCCGCCCGGCGGCGCCGTTCGCGGCGCCGCCGGCCGTTTGGCGCGCCGCCGCGCGCGGGAGGATCTCCGGCAGGCAGCCGAGGAGGATCGATGGGCGCAGCCGACGCGATCGTCGTCGAGGGGGCGCACGAGAACAACCTGCGCGACGTCACGGTGCGGATCCCGAAGGAGGCGATCACGGTCTTCACCGGCGTCTCCGGCTCGGGCAAGTCGTCGCTCGTGCTGAGGACGATCGCGGCCGAGGCGCAGCGGCAGCTGTACGACACCTACCCGGCGTTCGTGCGCGACCGGCTGCCGAAGCACCCGCGCCCGCGCGCGACGCGCATCGACGCGCTGACGGCGGCGGTCGTCGTCGACCAGCGGCCGGTCTCCGGCGGCGTCCGCTCGACCGTCGGGACGATGACGGAGATCGCGACGGTGCTGCGCGTCCTCTTCTCGCGGCTCGGCACGCCGAGCGCGGGCGAGTCGAGCGCCTACTCGTTCAACGATCCGTCGGGGATGTGCCCTCGCTGCGAGGGGCTCGGGACGACGCGCGAGCCGCAGCTCGACCGCCTGATCGACTGGGACCGCTCGCTCGCCGAGGGTGCGATCCGCTTCCCCTCCTTCGCCCCCGGCAGCTGGCAGTGGCAGCTGTACGCCGACACCGGCCTGTTCGACCCCGACCGGCCGCTGCCGCGAGCTGCCCGCCGAAGAGCGCGAGCTGCTGCTGCGCGGCAGAGGCTTCAAGGTCCGGCGCGGGACGCGTGACGGCAGAGTGCGCGACGGCAACGTCTACGAGGGTGTCCTGCTGCGCTTCGAGCAGCATTACCTCAAGCGCGAACCCGGGAAGCTGTCGGGCGAGGAGCGGAAGGCGCTGGCGGAGATCGTCGCCGAGGCCGTCTGCCCGGAGTGCGACGGTCAGCGGCTGAACGCGGCGGCGCGCGCCTCGCGGATCGACGGGCGCAACATCGCGGAGCTGGCGGCGCTGGAGGCGGTCGACCTGATCGCGGCGCTGGAGACGATCGAGGCGCCGGTCGCGGCGCCGCTGGTGGAGGCGGCGGTCGCCGGCCTGCGGCGGATCGAACGGGTCGGCCTCGGCTACCTCTCGCTCGACCGCTCGACGCCGGGGCTGTCGGGCGGCGAGGCGCAGCGGCTGAAGACGATCCGGCACCTCGGCTCCAGCCTCAGCGGCATGACGTACGTCTTCGACGAGCCGAGCACCGGCCTCCACCCGCGTGACGTCCACCTGCTGACGGAGCTGCTCGGCGAGCTGCGCGACAAGGGCAACACGGTGCTCGTCGTAGAGCACGACCGCGACGTGATCGCCGCCGCCGACCACGTCGTCGACCTCGGGCCGGGCGCCGGCGACGACGGCGGCCGCGTCGTCTTCGAGGGCTCGGTCGACGGGCTGCGCTCGTCGGAGACGCCGACCGGCCGGGCGCTGCGGCGCACGCGCGCCCTCAAGGAGCCGGTGCGGCGGCCGCGGGGGACCTTGACGATCGCCGCGGCCAGCCGCCACAACCTGCGCGACGTGACCGTCGAGATCCCGCTCGGCGTGCTGTGCGCGGTGACCGGCGTCGCCGGCAGCGGCAAGAGCACGCTCGTGACCGAGGCGCTCGTCGAGCAACACCCGGAGGCGGTCGTGATCGACCAGTCGACGATCGGCGTCTCACCGCGCTCGATGGTGCTCAGCTGGGTCGGCGCGCTGGACCGCGTGCGGCGGCGGTTCGCGGCGCTCAGCGGCGAGCCGCCCGGCCTCTTCAGCTTCAACTCGCTCGGCGCCTGCCCGGCGTGCGACGGCCGCGGCGTCGTCACCACCGACCTCGCGTTCATGGCGCCGGTGACGCGCACCTGCGAGAGCTGCGACGGCGTCCGCTTCCGGCCGGAGGCGCTCGCGCACCGCTGGGACGGCCTGACGATCGCGGAGCTGCTCGCGACGACCTGCGAGCGGGCGATCGGGCTGCTCGACGACGAGGCGGTGGTCGCGCGGCTGCGGCCGCTGCGCGAGGTCGGGCTCGGCCACCTGACGCTCGGCCGCACGCTCGACACGCTCTCCGGCGGTGAGCGCCAGCGGCTGAAGATCGCCGGCCGGCTCGACGAGCAGCGCTCGCTGCTCGTGCTCGACGAGCCGACGACCGGCCTGCACATGACCGACGTCGACGCGCTGCTGGCGCTGCTCGACCGGCTCGTCGACACCGGGAACACCGTGATCGTCGTCGAGCACGACCTCGACGTCGTCCGCCACGCCGACTGGGTGATCGACATGGGCCCCGGCGCCGGCCGCCATGGCGGCCGCGTCGTCTTCGCGGGCACCCCGGCTGAGCTGCAGGAGCACCGGGGATCGCACACGGCCGCATTCCTGCGGCGGGGCGGCTGAGTCCGTCAGCCCCAGCCGGGGCGCAGCGGCGGCGCGACGGCCGCCGTCGCGGTCGTGCGCAGCCGCTTCACGGTGTCCACCCGCTGAGACCGGACGAACCGCCTCCACCGGCGGCGGCGCGAGCGCGGGCGCCGGGGTCGAGGCGTCTGCGCACGTGGCCGATCGCCGTCACGC
>JAEXXR010000512.1 GCA_023405705.1 Actinomycetes bacterium | reverse complement strand
GCGCCGGGCCGAGGATCGGCGCCGGGGCTGGGGCCGGCTGCGGGCTGGGCTCCGGGTCGCGGAGCGGCCGCGGGCCGGGCTCCGGGTCCGGGCCGGGATCGGTGCCGGGGTCGGGATCGGTGCCGGGGTCCGGGGCGGCGTCGACTGCCAGGGTCACCGGCTGCGAGGGGCCGTAGACGATTCTCCCGTCGGCGCGGACGACGGCGGCTGTGATCTCGGCGCCGTCCCAGCTGGGATCGGCGTCGAAGGCGTGGCCGGCGCTGGTCGCGCCCGCGATCAGCTGCGGCTCGGTGTCGCCGGGGCGCTTGACGAACCACTGGTAGGTCTCCAGCACCGTCGCGCGTCTGATGAGCGGGTTGGTGACGGTGACCTTCGCCGACAGCTGGACGCTGGGAGCCGGCGGTGTAGCGGGCGGTGGCGCCGTCGATCGAGACTCTCTGCGGCGCCGCCAGGCCGTGGTCGAACATCGCGATCCGCGCCGGGGTCGCTGCCCGCCAGCAGCCTGCCGTCGGCGTCGTAGTGCTCGACTCTGATTCTGGCGCCGTTGAGGCCCATCACCGCGCTCAGCTACGGCGACACGACGATGAGCCACAGACTCGAGGCGACCCAAGCGCTCGACGGCGTCCAGATCCAGGTCGACATCCTCCCGCCGTGTAGCTGTCGCGGTTGGGGTCACATCCGCCAGAGCGTCGTCTGCCCCGGCTCCAGCGTCGCGCCCGTGAGCCGCAGCTCGATGATCTCGCCGGGCTGGTAGGTCGTCTCGACGCCGACGATCCCGAACGGCTCGGCGCCGTCGTTCTCGACGACCGAGACGTTCACGGGATCGGAGGCCGACACGCCGAAGCGGTTGGCGACGGCGGGGACGAAGTGCGCCGTCAGCGAGCGGGTCCCGAGTCTGCTCAGCGCGACCGGCAGCGTCGCGCTGCCGTCCTCGACAGCGGCGTGCCCGAGCACGGCGCCGCCGTCGCGGAACTCGACAGCGCCTGCGGCGGCGGAGGGGGTGACGGTCGCGTCGAGCGTCAGCGCTCTGCCGGCGGCGATCGTGGAGGCGCTCGCGGTCAGTGCGGTGGTCGTGCTGACGGCCGCCGGCACGTCGCCGACGACGACGAAGGTGTAGGTCGCCTGGGCGCTCTGAGGCTGGCCGTTGACGGTCGCCGTCGCCTCGACGGCGATCCGGTAGCTGCCGGTGGCCGTGAAGGCCCAGTTCGCGTGCCGGTGAGTTCCCGGCGGCAGCGCGAACGCGCGGTGCGCGGCATCTCTCGACGACCAAAGACGTCTGACCGCGCCGAGCTGGACGGTGAACAGCTCGACCTGCCCGGGGCCGTCGACCTCCGTCAATCTCAGCGTCGTGTCGCCGGTGACGGCGTCGGCCGGCACCGACTCGGTCGAGAAGCCCGGCCAGAGGCGGCCCGGTCCGGGGTTGACCTCGTCGGCGATCCAGACCTCGCTCCCTATCGGCGCGATGAATTCGCGGTCGGCCGGCACGAGCGTCCGCGCTTCCTCCTCGAGGTGGAGCCAGATCTGCTCGGCAGCGAAGCGGACGCCGAACTGCTCATCGACGTCGACCTTCGCGCCGAGCTGGAGCTGCCCGTCGTCCAAGAAGGTCGAGATCGCGTCGGTGTGGACGCGGGAGATGACGCGGTACTCGGTCGGGGCCGGCGCCGGCCCGTCCGATGGCCGGACCTGCGAACAGGCCCAGCGCGCACAGCGCGACGACCACGACAACAGATTGAGTCTTATTCTTGAAATATAGGGGACTCGCCCAAATCGCTTCAACGTCTCGATCGACTCGCTCCAGCGCGATCGCTTCTTCGAGGGGAGGCACATCCGATCAAGGTCAACGCGGTCGCGTTGCGCGACTTCACCGAGGACGAGGCGCTGCGCTTCGCCGCGTTCGCTCGCGAGCATCCGTACGAGGTCCGCTTCATCGAGTACATGCCGCTCGACGCCGACCACGCGTGGTCACGCGAGCAGGTCCTGACCCGCGAGGAGCTGCGCGCGCTCATCCACGCGCGCCACCCGCTCGAACCGGAGCCGCGCGAGCCCTCAGCGACCGCGCGCGTCTACCGCTTCGCCGACGGCCAGCACCGGATCGGCTTTATCAACCCGTCTCAGAGCCGTTCTGCGGCGACTGCAACCGCATCCGACGGCAACCTCCGCACCTGCCTTTTCTCCCACAACGAGACCAGCCTGCGTGACCCGATGCGCGCCGGCGCCGACGACGACGCGCTCGTCCAGAACATCTGCGACGCCGTCTGACGCAAAGAGCTCAAGCACCAGGTCAACGATCCCGGCTACGTCCAGCCGGCTCGCTCGATGAGCGCGATCGGCGGCTGAGCCGCGGCTTGGTCGTCTCTTCTGTCAGCCGTCCACTCGTTCCGCATCAGCGCTGCCACCTCGTACTGAGCTGCCTCGCAGCAGACCTCGGCGAACTCATCGGGAGAGGCCATCGCGAGGAGAGCGTTCGTGCGCGAGTCGTGCGAACGAATGGTGCGTGCTCGCTCCCACGCGGCATGCCGGAGCTCGGCCTCGTCCCCCGCTGCGGCCCACAGCCCCGATGCCGCCGCGAAGTCGTCGTCGATCTTCGTGGCGATGTCGAGCACTTCGGCGGAGCCGCCGTCTTTCGCCCAGAGCAGAAGCCTGACCGCGGCTGTGTGGGACATCTGCTCTCTGTTGACGGCGGCGAGTGCCTCCTCGAGCGAGATGTCGGCGAGCAGATCGATGTGGTTCAGCAGGGGCGGGACGAGCACGGTCCCTCGCAAAGTCTTACTGACGTTCTCGGCGAACCGACGGGCAGAGTCGAACAACTCGGGGTCGAGCCGCGCGAGCATCAATCCATCGTCCGCGAGCTGACAGAGCGTCGTGACATCGACGGCCCGTGCGTTGTCTGCCGGGGTCGCCGCGTCGATGGCCTCGTTGAGCGCGGCGACTGCGTCAGGCAGCACTGTGCCGGACCAGCGTGACAGGGCGGCGAGCTGATGCGCGCGACGGATCACGTCGGGCTCGGTCAGCACGACGTCCAGCGCGTGACTGCGCAACTGCGCGGTCACAGGGAGCTTCGTCACCGCCGGCACCAGCTTCGCGGCGCAGTCGAGGTCCATCGCCGTCGCCTCGAGGGACTCGATCAGGTAGTCGGGCAGCGTAGGAGAAAGCTGCAGAAGCAGACACCGGTCGGCCTCTGGAAGGGCGCGGAAGCGCTCGACAGCAGCGTCGGCGAAGCTGCGATCGACGCGGTCGGCCAGAACTCCGAGGGCGCTGAAACGCCCGAACGCGGTGGTGCACGAACTCGCGAGCTGCTCTGCCGCGTCGCGACCGAGTTCGTCCGCGACTCGCGCGAGCAGGAGAGTCGCGACGGCGTCGTGAAGGGACTGAGGAGAGACTCCGGTCACACGCTGCACGGCCTCCGCAAGCGGTAGGCCTCGCATCGCCGCAAGCACGAGTTCGACCTCGATTTCGCCGCGACCTGGCTGTTGACCGAGGCATTGGAGGTAGCGCAGTGCCGGCTCCAGCTGGGTCGGCTGGCCCTCGACCAACGCGACCAGGGCTTGGAATCGTTCCTGCCGAGACCGTGCGGTCTCGATCAGAGTCCAGCAGACGTCAAGGGCATCGGCCTGCGCAGCGCACCCGGTCAAATGCGCTCGGACGGTGAGCGGCTCGGTCGTGGCCGGCTCCGAACGGCCGAACACGGAGACGGACGAGACATACGTGTCTTCGCTCTCGAGCGGACCTTCGCTTGCTTCGGAGCTGAGCAGGCCGAGTCGCGCTGCAACCTCTTCAACGCGATCCGGCTCGCGGACGCAGCAGAGGGCCGCGAGCTCCTCTCTGAGCGGCCGACTGGCGAAGCGATCTGTCACCGCGACCATCTCGTCAGCACTCCGCGTCCCGCGGGAGACGGCGAGTGCGGCCAGCTTGGCGGTCGCGAAGGGTGCTGCCGAAAGGACCTCGGCCGCGTCCGTAACCCGTTCCAGGATCTCGTTCGAGGCCGACTCCCGCACGGGCAGGAGCTCTGCGAGCGCGAGCACATGGATCGCGGACCGCTCGATCGTGGCGGTGACCTCCTCAGCGAGTGCGTAGTCGTCCGCTGCAACGGCTGCTCGCACGATCCCGAGCTTTGCGGCGTCGGAATTGATGCTCCGGTCGACCAACTCCAAGGCGACGCGAGGTGACTCCGCAGCGGCCACTGCTTCGAAGATCGCCGACTCCTGCCCGCTGGTGGCGAACAGCGGCTCTTTGGACGCGTGCGCCAGAACGGCGTCTCGTGTCTCCGGTCGGGCGCGGTACAGAGTCAGCAGGAGGTCGGTGCTGATCGGCCGTCCAGCGCCGATCGCTTCGAGCGCCTCGGACAGATGCTCGCCATGTTCGGCAGCGAGTGCGACGATGATTGGCAGTCGAGCCCAAGCCGGATCAAACGCAGCTCCTTCGACAAGTTCGAGGAGCCGTCTGCAATCGTGCATTCGACCTACACGAGCGCAGCGGACCGCGAGATCGGCTCCCAGCGTGACGTCGAAGTCGCCGCCGGACTCCGTCAGCGCTGCCTGGACAGCGGCGGGGATCGCATCATCGCGGACGCTCGCGATCCCCGCGAGAACGCGCCAGCGTGGGAGGCCACCGGCCAGCGCGATGATCTGGGCATCCTGAATCCACTCCTCCCGGGCGAGCGTCTCGACGCAGTCCTGAAGCATTCCGTAGTGAGATCGGGTGGGTCTCGACGTCAGCCGCATCATCTCGATCGCGACGTCGGGGTACGTTCTGGCGAACACGAGGTTCAGATCGTGGACGCGCCTGGGGGACCCCTGCTCGGCGTACTCTTGGAGGCACCGAACAGCGGTATGGCTGAACAGCGGCGGGCTGCCGAGCGCGAACGTCTGCAGCAGCAGCAGATTGCCAGATACCGTGGCCAGTTCGAACGCTTCCTGATGATGCCCGCTCGCGTTGAGCGCTGCGATCAACTCCGACGAGATGGTCGCCGTGTAGGAGCGGCAGATGATGAGTGCTGCGAAGAGCAGGTCGCTCGCGAGCCCGAGCCAGTCGCTCGGCTTGCTGGCTGACCGTGGATCGAGTGCAACGACGGCTGCGAGGTACGCCTCGCGAACGCGGCGGGGACCGGAACGGGCTCGAAAGCATTTCGCGAAACGCGAGTCGGTGAGCAGCCGCGCCTGCTGCCACCCATCGTGTCCGAGGTGGCGTGGCCAGTACGAGAGCAGATACGCCGGGGTGTCGGCAGGCCAGCCGCGTTCGCTCCATTCGTCCGCCCATGCCTCAAGGGCAGCTGTCGCCTTCGTCGTCGAGACTTCCGGGGAGTCGGCCAGCCATCTTGACAATGTCCGGTGCGCGAGCTGTATGCCGTCGGCGTCGTCGATGAGGTGCCGTCTGTGCTTGTCGAGCGCCGCGTTGACGGCGCCTACCGTAACGCCGAGCGCCGCAGCGACATCACTGCGCGTGATCGGGCCGAGAGCGACGGAGAGCACAGCGAACGCAGACAGGGTGAGATCGCTCGCCTGCGTGACATCACGCACGTAGCGGCGGGCGTCACGCTCGTTGGCGGAAGAGATCGCCAGCGGTTCGAGCCGCATCGACGTGTCGGCGATTTCCTCGGTCGGAATCGAAGCTCGCGGATTGATCGAGGCGACGACGACCAGCCCCTGGCGCGCCATCTGCGCAAGCGCCTCCAAGACCCGCCGTGGTTCGTCAGCTTCGTCGATGGCGTCGACGACGACGATCGGAGGGCTTGCGTCCGCCGTCGCGACGAACGCCGAGAGGCGTCGCAGCCCTTCGACAGGGTCCGAACCCGACGGCGCCGGACCGCCGAGGGCGAGCTGAGATGCGAGTACATCGGCGCACTCACTCAACGTCGTGCACCCGAGGTCGAAGAAATGAACCACAGTTGAAGGGTGTCGGTGGCAGAACTCCGTCAACAGCGCGGTCTTTCCACTCCATGAGGGACCTTCGATCAATGTGAGACCGGGCGTCGCAGCGGCGAGCGCTGCGAGCTCCAGGTCACGGCCGGTGACGGTAGGGTGGCGCTTGCGCTGCGCCGCCAGTCGGGTTCTCGCTCCGAACGAGGTGACCGCCTCCAGCGCGGCCTCGCGGTGGTCGGAGTCGATTCCCAGGTATTGACGGCGAAGGCGCGCCATACTCGGTTGGCTGAGGATCGTGTTGACGCGCTCGAGGTGATAGAGCTCGATCCGTCCTGCGACTGTCTCCTGCAGCTGCCGGCGCTCGCTGCGACGAATCTCCTGGTTGGTGACGAACACCAGAGCATCCGCCCTATTTGTCGCGACGCCAGCGAAGTCTGACTCGACCTTGGCCCGTATCTGGGTAAACGGCTGCTGATCGCGAGGAAAGTACGCGGCCATCACCCAGCGCAGTCCGTCACGTTCGGCCAATGCGTCAGCAGCGCCGTCGGGACCTCCCAGCGGGTGGCTCGGGTCTACCCGGAAACCATCCGCGAGCAGCACCTGAGCCGCGAGATGCTCGGCCTGTGAGGATCCGTTCGTCCAAGCCAGAAGTCGCTTCCGAGTTTCATCCCACGCTGGCATCCGACGAGCGTACCGAGCGGGCTCGAAACATCAGCCGGAAGAAGGTCGAACAAAGGTCGTCGCAGCCACCTCAGAATCGGAACTGCCGCGGCAAAGGCGGCGGGGTCGCGGCCGTCGGCGAGCGCGGCGTCGATCGGGAAGCGGCGCAGGGCGGTGGGGAACCAGGGGTCGATGACGCGGGCGACGCCGGCAGCCTGGAGGGCGGCGAGGGCGTCGGGGGGGAGAGAGAGGTCTCGGACGGCCAGTCGGAGCGCAGACCTGCGACGGGCTTGGCGAGCAGGAGGCGGGCGCCGGCGGTGGCGGCGATCCAGACGACGAGCGAGTCGGAGGTGGCGTCCCAGCTCGCGGGCAGCGGACGCTCGGCGAGCAGGCGGGCGGCGGGGAGGAGGACGGTGAGGCGGCCGGCATCCCAGCCGACCGGATCGAGCGAGGTCGTGGCCGAGGCGTCGGGAGGCAAGTCGAGCAGGAGGTGGCCGAACTGATCCATTGCGAGGATCGCCAGGCGGTCGGCGGCGTCGTCGCTGAGACCGACGGTGCGATCGGCCTCCCGCACCGCATCGGCGAATGGGCCGCCGGGCACGATCGCGACGGGCCGGGTCGTGGCCGCGTCGGCGAGCGCGGCGGCGAACGCGCGGACATCGTCGGCGCCGCTCGCCGCGAGCAGGCCGCCGCCGATCTTGACGACAAGCGGGAGCGGCGCGGGCGCGGCTGCCGAGGTGACGCGCGGGAGCGGCGTGGACTCAGCCATCGCGGCTCAGCAGCGACAGCGCGACGGCGGGGGCGACCTCGGCGGCGAGCATGGTCCACGGCGGGCCGGGCTCGGCGATCCTCACGCCGGCGACCTCCGCGGCCTCGCGTGCGATGGCGGCGCCGGTGCCGAGCGCGATCACGGGCGGACGCTTCTCGTATCGCTCGGCCACGGCGCCGATCGCCGCCGCGATCTCAGCGACCTGCTGCTCGTGCAGTTGACGGGCGATCGTCTCGACGCCGGCCACGCCCAGCTCGTCGACCTCGGCGCAGACGAGCCGCGCAAGCCGCGCGCTCGACTCCGTCACGCCTGCAGGGGCGCTCCGTCCGGGAAGCGATGCGACCGTCCACCGGCTCGACGTCTCCAGCGAGCGCGAGTGGCCGACGCTGATCGCTGACATCACCGCCGGCGACGGCGGGCTCGACGTGCTCGTCAACAACGCGGGGATCCAAAGAACATGCCGTCGCCCTCGCCGACCTGCCGCTCGCGGAGTGGGAGCGGGTCATCGCGGTCAACCAGACCGGCAGCTTCCTCGGCATCAAGAACGTCGTCCCGGCGATGCGCGCCCGCGGCGGCGGCTCGATCATTCAGGTCTCGTCGACCTTCGCCTCGCGCGGCGTCGACGGTCTGGCGGCCTACAGCGCGGCGAAGGCCGCCGTCGCCGGGATGGCGAAGAACGCCGCGACGAGCTACGTGCGCGACCGCATTCGCGTCAACTCGCTCCACCCCGGACTGGTGACACGCCGATGATCGCCCTCGAGGTGCCGGGCCGATCGAGCAGATCGCCCTCGGCACCGAGATGGTCCGACCCGGCCGACCTGAGGAGATCGCCGCTGCGGCGCTCTTCCTCGCGTCAGACGAGTCGTCGTTCGTGACGGGCATCGAGTTGTACGTCGACGGCGGCTACAACGCGAAAGGGCAGGACAACCTGACCTAACGCCGCCCTGCGGCGCGGACCCTCGCGACGTAGCGGTCGCCGCCGTAGGTGACGGACACGCGGCGCGCGCGGATCGATCTCGGCAGCGCGAGCTTCACGATCGCCGTCCCTCTGCGGTCGAGGCGCGCGCTCTGCTGCACCCGCCCGGCGGCGACCGTCACCCTGCCGGTCGGTCGCACGCCGGTCGCCGACACCGTCACCCGGTAGGCGGCGACGCCGCCGGTCGAGCGGACCCGTCTGAGCGTCAGCCGCGGCGTCGCCTTGACGACGCGGACGGTCGCTCTGCCGCGGGCCGGCGCGAATCTGCCCGGGACCCCGGAGTAGGCGATCGTCAGCTGTCGCCGGCCCGGTCTCAGGCTCCTGCGCGGCAGCAGCACGGTGGCGCGGCCGCCGCGGACGGCGCCCGTCAGCGTCTTGGAGCCGACGCGGATCGTGATCGACCCGCCGGCGACCCGCGCAGAGAGCTTCGCGGTCAGCTTCGCCTGTCTGCCGTAGACCTGGGTGATCGCCTTTGCTGAGACGGTCGTCGCGAGCGGCCGCAGATCGGGGCTCGGATCGCCTGGCCGCGGCTTCTCGTCCGGTCTCGGCTCCGGCTCCGGCTCGGGGGCCTTGCGGCCGGCGCAGGCGGACGGGTCGACGGTCCGCGGGTCGACCTCGCCGACGGCGACCGCGAGCGTGAAGGAGTCGCTGACTCTCCCGCCGCCGGCGAGGGTCGCCGAGCGGGTCATCGCGAGGCAGTAGACGCCTTCCGCGGTGAAGGCCCAGTTGCCGTGCGCGTGGGTCGCCTTCGGGATCGTGTACGGCGTGCCGAGCTGGGTGCTCGAGAGGACGTGCGCGACGTCGCCGAAGCCGACGACCTGGTAGATGGAGAAGCGGCCGGGTCCGTCGACTGCGTCGAGCGTCCATTCGATCCCGCCGGTGGTCGCGGCGGGCGCGATCGACTCGGTCGACCAGCCGGGCCAGATCAGGCCGCTCTGCTGCGTCTGGCCGACCTGCCACAGCGGCGCGCCGACCGCGCCGAGGAAGGCGAACTGGCCGCTGCCGCCGACGGTCGTCTTCGCGCCGGGCAGCAGTTGCAGCACCGTCTGCTCCGGATCGCGGTAGACCGGTTCGCCGCCGCTGGTGTCGTCCTTGATCTTCGTGTCGAGGACGGCGACGTCGAGCAGGGAGGCGACGTCGACGTGGCCGTCGTTGAGGATCGTCGCGCCGGAGGCGGTCTTCGATCCGTTGGCGACCTCCCACGGGGAGCTCGGTCTCGGTCTCGGCTCGCCGCCGGGGAGCGGGACCTCGTCGGCGTTGGTCGGCTGGCCGCCGTCGGCGCAGGTCGTCGTGAGCGTGCCGGGCTCGTGCTCGAACATCGGCCCGTCGTAGACCCGGGTTCTGCCGTCCGGGCCTCTGCCGTCGCGGCCGTCGGCGGGATCGAGCGGTCCGTCGGCGACGAGCGTGAGCGTGTCGGTGCCGGTGACGGCTCTGCCGGTGGCGGTCGTGGCGCTCCAGCGCAGGTCGATGCAGTACTTGCCCGGTCGCGTGACGGTCCAGGGGCCGGTGCCCCGGGCGCGCGGCGGCAGCGAGAGCGCGTCTCTGCCGGCGGCGGTGTCGATCGTCTGACCGGTGAGGTCGCGGAAGTCGATCGAGAGCTCGCCGGGTCCGCGCACGTCGCTCAGCTCCCAGCGCACGTCGCCGTCGATCGCCGCCGCCGGCACGTCGGTCGTGCTCCAGCCGAGGCTCGTCGTCCGCTCGCGCAGGTCGCCCACGCCGCGGCTCTCGAACAGCTGGTAGGTCGGCCGGTAGCCCGCGGGGACGTGCAAGATCACGTCGTCGATCGCGTGGCGGGTCGCCGGACCGGCGGCGTAGGCGTCGTCGAGCTCGAGAGCGGTGCTCAGCGCCGGCCCGGGGCCGGAGTCGTCGAGGGCGGCCGTCAGGTGGGCGATGCCGCCGGTGATCACGTGCGGTCTGGTCCCCGCCGGCGCGAGCGTCGGCCGGGGCGCGGGCGACGGGTAGCCGTTCGCCTCGCCGCACGGGACGACCGCTGTGGCGTCGACGTCGGAGCCGACGGCGAGCGTCAGCTGCTCGGTCGCCTCCTGTCGTCTGCCGTCGGGCAGTCTGGTGACGACGGCGAAGGCGAGGCAGTAGACCCCTCTGTGCGTGAACGACCAGTTGAAGTGGGAATGAAGGTTGTTGAGGTACTCGACGCTGGCGGGCAGTCCCTTGCGCGTGCTCCATCTGACGGTGTCCGCGACGGAGGGCGCGATGAGCGCGTTGGCCCAGAGGGCGACCTCGCCGGGCGCGGCGCCGCCGTCGGCGCCGGTCACGGCGTCGAGGCGGATGTCGAAGCGATGGCTGTTGGCGAGCGGGTCCAGCGACGGCGACTGGGTCGCCATGCCGATCCACGGCCCCTGCTGTCCGTTGGTCGCCTCCGGGCTGTTCCAGACCATGCTGCCCGCCGCTCCGATGAAGGAGTAATCGGCTCTGCTCGTGTAGGTCGACGGCAATCTGAGCTGCGCGGTGTCGGGGATCGCGACGACGAGGTCGTCCCACTCGAGCGTTCCGTAGGCGTCGTGGTGGGCGCGCAGGCGCAGCTCCGTGCCCTCCGGCGTCGTTTCGAGCTCGGGGTAGATCAGGTCGCCGTGGCCGCTTCTGATGATCGTCTCGGCGTCCGGGTCGGGCTCCCCGGGTCTTCTGTACGGCGGCTCGACCGAGGCGGTGCCGCACGCAGCGTCGAGGGCGACGCTGTCGCCGACCGCGACGCGCATCGTGTCCGTGACCGTCCCTGGGACCTCCTCGCCGGCGCGCACGACGGTGTAGGAGATCGCGTAGGTGATGCAGTACATGCCCGGCTCGGTGAAGCGGTGCACGTTGAAGTTGTGGCTCCCGGTCCCGTCGAACCGGAGCGTCGCCGAGGCGGGCTGCGGGCTGCCGTCGCGCTGCTCGCCGGTGCCGATCTGGAACGGGTTCTCGGTGCGCGGCGCGGCGTCGGCGGCGAGTTCGGCGTCGGCGTCGGTGAGGTAGGTCTGGTAGCGGCCGGGGCCCTCGACCTGCTGGAGCGCGATCTGCAGTCTGCCGCCGAGCAGCTCGTCGGCGAGGTGGCTGTCGAACTGCAGGTGGAGCCGGTCGGGCGGGGACGCCGGCTCGGTCAGCCAGCCGGGCTCCCCGGCATCCCCGATCCAGGCGAACGAGCCGTCCGCGGGCAGCGCGGAGCGGTGGCTGTTGCTGACCCGCACCGTGCCGGGAGAGACGTAGTACTTGCTCGTCATGCCCGGCAGGGCGAGGAAGTCGCGCTGGTTGCCGGGGTCGGTGGACGGGCTGATCGTATGGCCGTCGACGTTGATCTCGCCTCCCGGGGGCCGGCTCCACGCCGGCTCGCTCGAGCCGCTTCCGCAGGGCGCGTCCGCGGCGACGCTGTCGCCGACGGCGACGCGCAGCGTGCCGCCGGCGGTCTCCGGCGTCGTCGCCCCCGCCAGCGTGAAGGAGGCGGTGAAGGTCAGGCAGTACATGCCGGGCGCATCGAACCGCTGCACCAGGTTGCTGACCAAACTCGGCTCGGGCTGGACGGCGGTCGGCGACTGCGGCGTCCCGTCGCGCTGCAGGCCGGTGCCGAGGCGGAACGGCGAGGAGGCGTGCGGAGGGACCTCGTGCGAGTTGCCCCCGCGCGGCCGGGTGGTCTCATACAGCTGGACGTCACCGGGCCCCTGGAATGCCGACAGCTCCAGCTCGACCTGCGGCGCGGCGGCGTCCAACCGCTCGATCAGCGCCTCGGAGCTGAAGTGAAGGCTGAGCGGATCGGCCCCCTCGGAGGACAGCGCGGTGATCCAGCCGACCTCGTCGGAGGGCCCGACCCAGGCAAAGGCGGGGTAGCCGATCAGCTGCCGCCGCCGGTCGTTGCCGAGCCGCAGCGTCGCCGCCGCGTCTGACCGTCTGACCTGGCCGGGCAGCTGCAGCCAGTGGTCGCCGGCGGCCTCGTCGTGGACGACCGCGATCGTCTGGTTGCCGCCCGCGATCTCGTCGGCGAGCACGGGGCTCGCGGGGACGGCGAAGGCGCAGATCGCGGTGCAGAGCGCCGCGAGGCGCCCGAGCGGCGCGCCGGCCGGGGATGACATCGATTGGACCTCTCGAGGGGGAGCGTTGACACAGACCGGCGGCCGGCGGGAGGCGCCGTGCGGACGCCTGCCGCCGACCGGCCGGATCAGGGCTGGACGCGGATGTGGACCGGTCCGATCGTCGCGGTGGTGGGAATCGGTCTGCTGTTGATCGTCACGTCGAACGCGATCTCGTGGTCGTCCTGGTCGAACAGGGGCGCCTCGAAGTACCAGTTGCCGTGCACGTGATGGTTGGAGCCGGTGCGCGGGAGCGTGATCACGCTCGTGCCGTCGGTGTTGGTCGCCGTGCCGGCCACCGTCACCGCCCACAGGTCGTCGGCGGGGAGGTCCTCGTCGATCGCGATGGTCACCTGGTCGGCCGCGCCGCTGTCGGCGCAGTCGTAGGTGAAGCCGATGTCGGCGAATCTGCCGCTTCCGCCGACGAGGTACTCCTGCCACGCTCTTATCCATCTGACGGCGCTGGGCGAGTCCGAGGCGTCGTGGAGGAAGAGGTAGTCGCCGATCTGGCCGGTGCCGGAGCCGGTGTCGACCCGATCGGCGCCGTGCGGGTTGCCGTCGATGGTCGTGAACACGTCGTAGGTGATCGTCCCGCCGGTGTTTCTGCACGTGACGGTGACCCCGTCGATGTGCCCCGAGGAGATCTGGTTGACCGCCTGTGCGGGACCGGCCGACGCGAGCAGCGCGCCCACGCACAGTCCCCCTGAAGCGAGCGCTGCGGCACGTCTCTTGAAGCTCTTCACGAGCGTTCCTTTCGATGAGCTGACGATGGGCCGGTGGCGCGGCCGCGGTCCAGGCCGCCGGCGGAACGGCTGGCGATGCAGCGGCGCGGGCCGTGGTCGACCACGTCAGGCGGCCGCGCGGATCCCCCGAGCTGGCCGCACATGCCCCGAGCCGTGCAACGAATAAAACGATAATGGATCTCATTCACATTCCGCAACCCGGGGACGTCGCGGGGGTCTCGCCAGGGGCGCGCAGAATGCGAGTTGCGCCGCTCCGGGCGATCGCCGAGCATGCTCGGGCATGAGCTTCGTCCGTCGTTCCAGCGTCCTGCCGATCCCCGCCAGCACCGCATACCGGCTGGCCGCGAAGATCGAGCTGTTCGAGTACGTGGTCTCGCCCTATCTGCGCATTCGCGACGTGGATGCGCCGGCGACCTTCGAGTCCGGGTCTGCGGGCTCGGGCCGCCTGTGGTGGCTGGGGGCGATCCCGTCGTGGCGCCACCACATCCACCTCGTCCGCATGGGCGACGGCGAGATCTACACCAACGAGCACGGCGGTCCGGTGCGCACGTGGAACCACCGCCTCACGTTCGAGCCGCTGGATGCGAACAGCTGCCGCTACACCGACGAGATAGAGGTCGACGGCGGCCTCCATGGCCTCGGCACCGGCCTCTTCGCGCGGCTGATGTTCCGCCATCGCCATCGCCGCTGGCACGAGCTGGCCCGCGTGCTGGCCTGACCGGAGCGGTCGGCGTCCCACGCCGTGCACGGT
>JAEXXR010000536.1 GCA_023405705.1 Actinomycetes bacterium | reverse complement strand
CCCTCGTCCCCCGTCCCCCTTCAGCGGCCGCCGCCCCGGCCGCCTCCTGCAGCTCAGTCGTCTACGTCGTCGTCCCGGCCGTCGCGAAGCTCGCGAGGAACGCCTCGGCGAGCTCGCCGTCGCCGCTGATGCGCAGCTCCTCGCGCGACTGCGCGGGCCCGAACGCCTGCGCCCACCCGCGCGGGGTCGCCTTCACGACCGCGTCGGCGGACGCGGCCGGTCTGTGCGTTACGAGCGCGTCGCCGTGGCGGAAGGCGAGCGTGTAGAGGTCGAGCGCGACCTCGTCGTCGTCCTCGATGATCAGCTCGATCTCGGCGTCGACGCCGACCGGCGCGTCGACGACGCAGCCGGCGAGCCGGAACAGCGCCGTCACGTCGACCCACTCGTCGGCGCTCGGCGCCGTCCACGCCCACCGCAGCGCCCAGCGTACGACCGGTCCGAGGATCGAGACCAGCTCGCGGCCGGCCGCGGTCAGCTCGAACTCGACCCGCGGCGGCACCTCGGCGTAGCGCTCGCGCGTGATCACGCCCTCGTCGGCCATGCGGTGGAGACGCTGCTCCAGTGCGCCGGTCGACAGACCGGGAAAGGCCCGCTGCAGCTCGGACAGCCGCTTGGGCCCGAACGCCAGCTCCCGCACGATCAGGAGCATCCAGCGGTCGCCGATCACCCCCAGGCCGCGGGCGTCCGGCGCCCACTGGCGGCGGCGTCTGATGCCCGACGGTTCGCATCGCTGCACGACTGATCCCCTCTCGTCAGCTCTTCGCGATGCTGGTCTCGCGCATGCGCGAGCCCACCGCGCCCGCCGCTTGCACCCCCAAGCCGCACGGACCGGTGAGAACACCAGCTCCAATTGGGAACCTACATGACTCCCAACGGGCTGTCCACCACCTGCTGGACGCTTCTTCGAGTCCCGAAACGCCCGTCGCGACGGCGCATCCGGAGCGCCGGCCGTGCGTTCGGTCAGCGATTCCTGTTCAATCAGCGGCAGGGTGGCGACGGCACGGTCGCCGGCCTCGGACGCGGATCGCGAATGCAGGTCCGCGTTGCGGTGGGCTATTGTAAACGCGCTCGTATTCGGAGCGATTCGCATGGGACCAGGTGGGACGGCACATCAGCCTGATGAGCAGGGCGCCTTGGCGCCCCGACCGCTCCTGCCCGTGACCCAGCGCGAACGACTGCTCGACGGGATGGCGCGGACCGTCGCCGCGCAGGGCTACGCGGCCACCTCCGTCGCCGACGTGCTGCGCGAGGCCGGCGTCTCCCGCCGCACCTTCTACGAGAGATTCTCCGACAAGGAGGACTGTTTCCTGGCGGCCTACGACGCGATCGTCGAGCTGGCGCTGGAGCGGGTCCGCGTCGCCTGCGCCGAGGCGCCGCTCCCCGAGCAGCAGCTCGAGCGAGGGATCGGCGCGCTGCTGGCGCTGCTGGCGGAGGAGCCGGAGTTCGCACGGCTGGGCGTCGTGGAGGTGCTCGCGGCCGGCCCGCGCGGCCTCGCCCGCCGCGACGAGACGCTGCGCCACTTCGCCGGCTTCGTGCAGGCCCATCGCGAGCAGCTCGACGACTCGGCGCCGCCGCCGGACCTCGTCGCGCAGGCGATCGTCGGGGGCATCTACGAGCTGCTCTACTCGCACATCCTGCGGGGCGAGACCGACCGTCTGCCCGAGCTGAGCGGCGAGATGCTTCATTACACCTTCATGCTGCTGGGAATGCCCCGCCGTACGGTGTGACGAGAAGCGCGCCAGATCGCCCGCGGCGTCGGGCGACTCGCGCCCTGACGTGTGTTAACTTGCACCCACTCAACGTGCAGCGGGTCAGGTGAAAACGCACCACATGGACTGGACGCCGGCCCAGCTCCCGAGCGGCCGTCACGGTCTCTCGCGCGAGTTCGTGATGAACTCGCAGCGCTCACGCCTGCTCGGCGCCGCGATCCGGATAGCCGGCTCCGAGGGCTACGCCGGCATGACCGTCAGTGCGGTGATCGCGAAGGCGGGCGTCTCGCGCAAGACCTTCTACGAGTTCTTCTCCGACCGCGAGGACATCTTCCTCGCGGCGTTCGACCTCGTCGTCGCGCAGGCGATCGAGGGCTGCCGCGAGGCCTACGAGGGCGACGGCACCTGGCCCGAGAGGCTGCGGCGCGTGCTGGAGAGCGGCCTCGAGGCGCTCGCCGCGCACCCGAACGAGGCCGCGATGGGCTTCGTCGAGGTCCTTGCAGCCGGCCCCAGGGCGCTGCAGCGCCGCGACGCGGCGATGCGCGAGTTCATGCAGTTCCTCTCCCCCGGCTACGAAGCCGCCGCCGGCGGCGGCGACCCGGCGCCGATACCGCCGCTGATGCCGGAGGCGATCGTCGGCGCGATCTTCGAGATCGTCTACGCGCGCGTGCTGCAGCAGCGGACGGCCGAGCTGCCGGAGCTGCTGGAGCAGCTGATGTACTGCGCGCTGGCGCCGTTCCTCGGACCCGCCGCGGCGGCAGAGCAGGCGCGCACGGGCGGCTCGCGCAGACCGGCGCGCCGCCGCAAGAGCGCCTGACGCATCCGCTCGCGGAGCCCCGCGCCGAGCCGCGAGCGCGCCGGCCGTCGACCCTCGCGCTGACCCTCGCCGCCGTCCTGCGAGCGGCACCCTGACCCGCTCGGTTTCACATGCGACTGGACACCGCGCCCGCGCGCGGTGAAGATACGCCCACGGGAGGCCGCGAGGGCACTGGGGGTGCCGATGTCGACCGCACTGCTGGAAGTCGCGGAAGGTGAGCTGAGATCAGGGGAGGCCGCAGGCGTCTTCGCCGCCGCCCTGCGCGATCGCGCGCACGGACGCGCGATCCACGCCTGCGAGACGTGGGCGCGGCTGGAACGCGCCGCGCGCGCCTCCGGACAGCTCCATCTCGCCGTCCAGGCCGGCGCCGAGCGCGCGCTGACGCTGACCTGGATGGGCGCGCTGTCGGGCGCGGGGCTGCTCTGCGAGAACCTGCTGGAGGAGCTGGGCGAGCTGGAGCAGCTCGGCGCCGCGCTGGCGCCGCCGCCGCTCGACCGCGACGTGATCGACGGCTGGGCCGGCGCCTGGTTCTCGGTCCCAGGGCTCCACCGTCTGCGCGCCGAGCAGCTGCGCCGCTCCGGCGACTACGCCGGCGCCTTCGAGGAGCTGGAGGAGGCCAACCGCTCAGCCGACCAGCGACCGCATGCCGCGCTGCCGCTGTGGGGGCGGGTGATCCTGTCGGAGTCGCTGCGGCTCGCCGGCGACTTCGAGGGCGCCTACGAGGTCGCGGCGGCGGCCGCGCGCCGCTCGGCAGCCAGCGGCGTCCACCCGTGGATCCGCGTCACCGCCCGGCGCGCCGAGGCGCGCGCCGTGCTCGCGCTCGGCGAGCTCGACGAGGCGGTCGCGCGC
>JAEXXR010000508.1 GCA_023405705.1 Actinomycetes bacterium | reverse complement strand
GTCACCTGCGACTTCGACTACGGCAGCCCGGCGGCGATCACCGCCCAGCGCCGCGGCGTGCCGGCGATCTCGCTGTGCGCGTCGGACCCGAAGTTCAGCGACAAGACGGCGATCGGCGACCTCGCCTTCACGATGGGCACCGGCACCGACGCGAAGGCGTCGCTGATCGCCGAGTACGCCTACGCGAAGGGCTGGAGAACGGCCTACATCCTCCAGGACACGTCGCTGGAGTACACGAAGTCGCTCGGCAGATACTTCGAGGCCCGCTTCAAGGAGCTGGGCGGCAGAATCGTCGGGACCGACCGCTTCCAGGGCTCCGAGAACGTCAACGTCCGCGCCCAGATCACGAAGCTGAAGGGCGTCTCGCCGCAGCCCGACTTCGTCTTCCTGCCCGGCTGGCACGGCGGCGGCGCGCCGACCGTCATCAAGCAGCTGCGCAGCTCCGGCGTCGACACGCCGACCTTCAGCGCCGTCGCGCTCGACGGCAAGGCGCTCGCGGAGACCGCGGGCGACGTGTCGGGCGTCTGGTACCTCGCCTACGGCTGCTTCAGCTACTGCACCGGCGACGACAGCGAGAAGTCCAGAAAGGACGCGGCCTTCGCCGAGAGATTCGCGGCCAGATTCGGCAACCCGCCGAGCACCTCCTACGCGCAGAACGGCTACGACATGGCGAGCGTGATCGCGGCCGCGCTGACGGCCGACCCGAACGCGGCCGGCCAGGACCTGGCGAGAGCGCTGCAGGCGGCCAAGCCGGCCGACACGCTCACCGAGCCGAGCTTCAGCGAGACCTGCCACAAGCCCTCGCAGCGCTCGATGGAGATCGTCGAGATCGAGAGAGGCAGACTGCAGCTGCGCGATCGGGCGACCGTCGAGTCGATTCCCGACATCGGGGACGGCAACCCGTGCGCAACTCGCTGACGACCACCCTGGCCGACGCACCGATGGGCGAGCTCGTCGCATCGCAGGAAGTTCTGCGGTGCGACGGGCTGGGGGTCCGCTTCGGCGGCATCGTCGCCGTCGAGGACGTGACCCTGGAGCTGACGACGGGCGAGGTGCTCGCCCTGATCGGCCCCAACGGCGCCGGCAAGACGACGCTGCTGAACCTGCTCAGCGGCTTCGTCGCCCCGACCGGCGGCACCTTCCGCGCCGGCGAGACCGAGCTGACCGGGCTGCCGCCGGAGGCGGTCGCCCGGCGCGGGGTCGTGCGGACCTTCCAGGACGTGCGGCTGTTCGGCCACCTGACGGTGCTGGAGAACGTCGAGCTCGGCGCGCTCGGCGCCGGCCTCAAGCGCGGTGCCGCCCGCGGGCGGGCGCTCGAGATGCTCGACCTGCTCGGCCTCTCAGCGCGCGCCGGCGTGCGCGCCGACGCCGTCTCCTACGGCGAGGAGCGCCACATCGGGATCGCCCGCGCGGTCGCGATGGGCCCGCGCTTCCTGCTGCTCGACGAGCCGGCCGCCGGCCTCAGCGAGACCGAGGGCGACGAGCTGGTGTCGACGATCGTGCGGCTGCGCGACATGCTCGGCTGCGGGGTGCTGCTGGTCGAGCACGACATGGCCGTCGTCGGCGCGCTCGCCGACCGCGTCCACGTGCTCGAGTCGGGCCGCACGCTCGCCTCCGGCACCGTCGAGCAGGTCCGCAGCGACCCGCGCGTGATCAGCGCCTACCTCGGAAAGGAGCGCCTCGGCGATGGCGATGCTGGCGATTGACGGCCTGACCGTCGACTACGGGCGCATCCGCGCCGTCCGCGACGTCTCCTTCACGCTCGCCGAGCGCGAGATCGTCACGCTCGTCGGCCCCAACGGCGCCGGCAAGACCTCGATCCTGAACGCGATCGCCGGCGTCGTGCCGCCGCGCGCCGGGACCGTCGCGCTCGGCGAGCGCCAGATCGCCGGCACGCGGCCCGAGCGGATCGCGCGGCTCGGCCTGGCGCTCGTGCCGGAGAGCCGCCGCATCTTCACGCGCCTGACCGTCGGCGAGAACCTGCGGCTGGCGGCGGCGGCGCTCCCGCGCGGCCTGCGGCGCGAGCGCGTGCAGCAGCAGACCGAGCGCTTCGAGGTGCTCGGCCGCTGCTTCGACCGCCCGGCCGGGACGCTCTCGGGCGGCGAGCAGCAGCAGCTGGCGATCGCCCGCGCGCTCGTCACCGACCCGCGCGTCGTGCTGTTCGACGAGCCGTCGCTCGGGCTCGCGCCGCTCGTCGTCGACGCCGTCTTCGAGCTGATCGGCTCCCTGCGCGACGAGGGCCGCTCGATCGTGCTGGTCGAGCAGAGCGTCGCGCGCGCGGTCGCGCTCGCCGATCGCGCCTATCTGCTCAACGGCGGCTCGATCGCGTCGGAGGCCTCCGCTGAGGAGCCCGGCGCGCTGGAGGCCTTCGAGGCCAGCTACCTGGGGATGTGACGCGGTGACCGAACTCGTCCAATACGCGGTCGACGCGATCAGCCAGGGCGCGATCTACGCGCTCATCGCGCTGTCGCTCGGCCTGCTGTTCAGCGTCATGGGCCTGATGAACTTCGCCTACGGCGAGTTGATCATGGCCGGCGCCTACGCGATGTACTACACGCGCGACTGGCCGTGGCCGGCGATGGTGCTGGCCGTGATCGCCGCCGCGACGATCACCTCGGTCGTGCTGGAGCGGATCGCCTTCCGGCCGGTCCGCAACGCGTCGCCGGCGACGCTGCTGGTCACCTCCTTCGCGCTCAGCATCGGCCTCCAGCAGCTCGCGCAGATGATCTTCGGGACGACCTCGAAGGGCGTCGCCCCGTTCCCGCAGCTCGACCAGGCGATCTCGATCGGCTCGCTGACGATCCCGCGCCTCGACGTCCTCACCGTCGTCGTCTCCGCGCTCGTGATCGCCGGCCTGTCGCTGATGCTGCGGCGCAGCGACCTCGGCATCCAGCTGCGCGCCTCGACCGAGGACTTCACGATGGCGCGCGTGCTCGGCGTCAACGCCGACCGCGTGATCGTGCTCGCCTTCGCGCTGACCGGCGCGCTCGCGGGCGTGGTCGCGCTGCTGCTGACCTTCCGCAACGGCATCGCCTCGCCGACGGTCGGCTCCGACCCGGTCCTGATCGCCTTCGTCGGCGCCGTGATCGGCGGGATGGGGAGCATCTGGGGCGCGGCCGTCGGCGGCTTCGCGCTCGGCGCGGCGCAGACGCTGCTGCAGGCGGCGCTGCCGACCGACCTCGTCCCCTTCACCAACGCCTTCGCCTTCGCCGCGGTGATCGCGATCCTCGTCACCCGTCCGGGCGGCCTCGTCGCGCGCGCCCAGGAGGTCCGTGTCTGATGTCCGCTTCCGCACCGACCCGGGCGCAGGGGGCCGACGGCCGCGACGGCGCCGCGCGCGAGCAGCGGAGAGCGGGCGCGCGCCGCGCCCCCGCCGACCTGCTGCGCGACCTGTGGCCGGCGATCGCGCTCAGCGGCGTGCTGATCGTGCTGGCGTCGCTCGTCTCGGGCTTCGCCGACCTGCCGCTGCAGCGCACCTTCGTCAACGCCGCGATCGTGCTGCTGGTCGTCGTCTCGCTGTCGATCTTCTCCGGCACCTCCGGCGTGCTGTCGTTCGGCCATGTCGGCTTCATGGCGATCGGCGCCTACGTCTCGGCGCTGCTGTCGATCCCGCCGGCGCTGAAGGCGTCGATGTTCCCGGACCTGCCCGGCTTCCTCGCGTGGGTCCAGGACGTCGGCCTCGGCATCCTGCCGGCGACGCTGGCGGCCGGCGCCGTCGCAGCCGTGATCGCGGTCCTGCTGGCGATCCCGGTCTCCCGGCTGGAGGGCGTGCAGGCGGCGATCGCGACGCTCGCCTTCCTCGTGATCGTCTTCACGGTCCTCGTCAACTGGACCGAGGTGACGCGCGGCGACAGCTCCGTGATCGGCGTCCCCTCCGACACGACGATCCAGATCGTGACGGCGTGGGGGGTGATCGCGCTGCTGGTCGCGGGCGCCTTCCGCGCCTCGCGCAGCGGGCTGCGGCTGCGGGCCTCGGCCGACGACGTGCCGGCCGTCCGCTCGCTCGGCATCCGCATCGGCCGTGAGCGGATCGTCGCGCTCGTGCTGAGCGCCTTCGTCTCCGGCGTCGCCGGCTCGCTCTACGCGCACTTCAACACGACCTTCGCGCCGCGCGCCTTCTACCTCTCGCTGACGTTCCTGGCGGTCGCGATGCTCGTCGTCGGCGGCCTGCGGACGCTGACCGGCGCCTTCGTCGGCGTCGTCGTCGTGACGGCGATCACCGAGATCGTCCAGCACGTCGAGGACGGCGGCGCCGGCCCGATCGGCTCGCTGCCGGCCGGCACCACCCAGCTGGTGCTCGCCGCGACGCTGCTGGCGATCCTGCTGCTGCGCCCGAGCGGCCTCTTCGGCGAGCGGGAGCTGCCGCTGCCGCGACGGCTGCGCGGCGGCGGCGCCGACGCCTCCTCCTCCAACCCACCAACGGAGTCCAGATGATCGACTACCGCGACGCGCGCGTGAACGGGGTGCGCCTGCACTACGCGCGCGCCGGGCAGGGGCCGCCCGTCGTCCTGCTGCACGGCTATCCCGAGACCAACTACGCATGGCGCCACCAGATCCCGGTCCTGGCCGAGCGCTACACCGTGATCGCCCCCGACCTGCGCGGCTACGGCCGCAGCGAGAAGCCGGCCGGCGGCTACGACAAGCGGACGATGGCCGACGACGTGCGCGCGCTCGTCGAGGAGCTCGGCTTCGAGCGGATCGCGCTCGTCGGCCACGACCGCGGCGCGCGCGTCGCGACCCGCTTCGCGAAGGACCACCGCGACGCGATCGACCGGCTCGTGACGCTCGACAACATCCCGACGCGGGTCGTCTTCGAGCGCACCGACGCGCCGCTGGCGCGCGACTACTGGTTCTTCTACTTCCAGCAGGTCGCCGACCTGCCCGAGGCGCTCGTGAGCGGGCGCGAGGAGCTGTTCTTGCGACATTTCTTCAGCGACTGGACGCACGACCCGCACGCCCTCACCGAGGAGGACATCGCGGTCTACGTGCGCGCCTACCAGCAGCCCGGCGCGCTGCGCGGGGCGTTCAGCGACTACCGCGCCGGCGCCGTCGACCTCGCGCAGGACAGCGAGGACGCCGACCGCCTGATCGACTGCCCGACGCTGACGATCTGGGGCGCCGACTTCGACCTCGTCGGCAGACGCTTCGACGTGCTCGACGTCTGGCGCGGGATCGCCAGCGACGTGCGCGGCCTCCCGATCCCCGACTGCAAGCACCTGCCGCACGAGGAGCGGCCGGACGTGGTCAACGACGCGCTGCTCGACTTCCTGCAGGGGTGGGAGGGATGAGCGCCGTGGAGCCGCGCCTGGTCCTGGTCGAGCAGGTCGCCGAGGACGTCGAGATCGAGCTGCGCGCGGCGACCGCCCACGGCGTCGCCTTCGAGCGCAGGATCGCGGAGACGCCCACCGGCATCCCGGCGGCCGCCGGCGACGCCGAGGGGATGCTCGTGCGCTTCCACGAGGTCTCCGCCGAGACGATGGACGCGCTGCCGAACCTGCGCGTGATCGGCCGCGGCGGCGTCGGCGTCGACAACATCGATGTGGCGGCGGCGTCGCGACGCGGAATCGCGGTGGTGAATGTGCCCGACTACTGCGTGGAAGAGGTCGCGACGCACGCCGCCGCGCTCGTCCTGAGCGCGAACCGCAGACTGGCCCCGGCGGCGGCCCAGGTCGCCGCCGGGGAGTGGGCGCGGTGGCTGGAGCTGGACCCGCCGGTGCCGCTGTCGCAGCAGACGCTCGGCGTCGTCGGGCTGGGCCGGATCGGACGCGCGACGGCGGAGCTGATGGCCCCGATGATGGGTTGCGTCGTGACGTACGATCCGTTTGCCCAGGACGCGCCGGCTGGGGCGAGCCGGGTCGACCTCGACGAGCTGTTCGAACGATCGGACGTCGTGACCCTGCACTGCCCGCTGACGGAGGAGACCCGGCATCTGATCGACGCCGATCGGATCGCGCGCATGAAGCCTGGCGCCGTGCTGGTCAACGTCTCCCGCGGCGGCCTCGTCGACGACGACGCCGTGGCGGCCGCATTGTCAAGCGGGATGCTGGGTTACGCGGCCCTCGACGTGCTCGAGGAGGAGCCGCCGCCGGCCTCTCATCCGCTCGTCGGCCACCCGCGTGCGCTCGTCACCAACCACATCGCGTGGCTGTCGACGGCGTCGCTGGACCGCAACCGCGAGCTGCTCGCCGACCGCTGCTCCGCCTACCTCGCCGGCGAGCCGGTCGAGACCGTCGTCAACCGCGACGAGCTGCGGCTCGCCGCCGGAACCACCTCCGACTGACAGGAACCGCATGAGGGATTCCCCGCGTTCTGCGCCCGAGCCCGACCGTCCGACCGGCGGTGAGCCGGCCGCGAACGCGGGGCCTTCGGGTCCCTCGACCCCCTCAGGCGCGCCGCGTCCGAGCGGGTCGGCGGACCGTCCCGCGGCGAGCGGCCGGCGGCCCCGCCGCAGCCGCGCCGCGACCC
>JAEXXR010000477.1 GCA_023405705.1 Actinomycetes bacterium | reverse complement strand
AAGCTGCACCGGAGAGCCGCCCGCGAGGCGGCTCTTCCCGTTCCATGGCACGATGGACCGGCATGCCGGCCCCGTTCCGCATCATGGGCATCGTCAACGTGACGCCCGACTCCTTCTCCGACGGCGGCCGCTATCTCGACGTGCAGGCCGCGCTCGCGCACGCCCGCGAGCTGGAGGCCGAGGGGGCGGCGATCCTCGACGTCGGCGGCGAGTCGACCCGGCCGGGCGCCGAGCCGGTCGAGACGGACGAGGAGCTGCGCCGCGTCGTTCCGGTGATCGAGGCGCTCACGGCCGGCGGCACGGGCGCGCAGATCTCGATCGACACCGTCAAGCTGGCGGTCGCGCGCGCCGCCTGCGCGGCCGGCGCCAGCTACGTCAACGACGTCACCGCCTTCCGCCACGACCCCGAGCTGGCCGGCTTCGTCGCCGCGAGCGACCTCGACTGCTGCCTGACGCACATGCGCGGCGAGCCGCGCACGATGCAGCACGACCCCCGCTACGACGACGTCGTCTCGGAGGTGAAGGCGTTCCTGGAGGAGCGGATGGCCTTCGCGGTCGCCGAGGGCGTCCCGGAGGAGCGGATCCAGCTCGACCCCGGGATCGGCTTCGGCAAGACGACCGAGCACAACCTCGAGCTGCTGCGGCGGGTCGGCGAGCTGGTCGCGCTCGGCCGGCCGGTGCTGATCGGCGTCTCGCGCAAGACCTTCCTCGGCACGCTCACCGGCCGCCCGGTGCAGCAGCGGACGGCGGCGACCGTCGCGGCCAGCCTGCTCGCCTACGAGCGCGGCGCGACGGTCTTCCGCGTCCACGACGTCGCGCCGCTGAGAGACGCGTTGACGGTCGCTGCTGCTACCTTGCGCGGCCATGAGCCCTGAAGACGACGACTTCGAGGACGACCTCGACGACGAGCTGGACGCCGAGCCCTCCGAGCCGGTCGTCACGATCGAGGTCAACGGCCTCTCGCTCTACACCCACCACGGCGTCTCCGAGGCCGAGCGCGAGGTCGGCCAGCGGCTCGTGCTCGACCTCAGGCTCGAGGTCGGCGAGTGCGACGCGACGATCACCGACCGCGTCGAGGACACGATCGACTACGGCGAGGTCTGCCAGGTCGTCGCGCTCGTCGCGCAGCAGCGCTCCTACAGAACGCTGGAGCGGCTGTGCACCGCGATCGCCGACCGCCTGCTCGACCAGTACGACGCCGAGACGGTGTGGGTGAAGGCATCCAAGCCCGAGCCGCCGATCCCGCTCCCGGTCGAGGACGTCTCGGTCGAGGTCTTCCGCGAAGCGGCCGACTGAGCGGGCGCGTGCCCGAGCGGATCGGCTACCTCGGCCTGGGCTCCAACGTCGGCGTGCCGCGAGAGAACCTCGCGGCCGCCGTCGCGGCGCTGCCGGCCCACGGCGTGCGCGTGCTCGCCTCCTCGGCGACGTACGAGACGGAGCCGGTCGGCGAGGTGCTCGACCAGCCGGACTTCCTCAACGCCTGCCTGCGGATCGCGACCGAGCTGGAGCCCGAGTCGCTGCTCGACGCCTGCAAGGCGGTCGAGCGCGAGCTGGGGCGCGCCGCGCAGGACAGCCCCGACTACGTCAGGCACGGCCCGCGGCCGATCGACGTCGACCTGCTGCTGCTCGGCGACCTCACCCACGCCTCGCCGCGGCTGAGGCTGCCGCACCGCGAGGTCACCAGCCGCCGCTTCGTGCTCGTGCCGCTGCTGGAGCTGGAGCCCGGCCTGACGCTGCCCGACGGCACCGTCCTCGCCGACGCCCTCGCCGCTCTCCCGCGGGGCGAGAGAGATGCCGTGCGGCGCGCCGGCGAGCCGCTCCTCTAGCGAGGGCGCGGTCACCGCCGGCCTGCGTCCGCCTACTACGCCTGGACGGCGTAGGTCCCGGCCGGCATCTCGCCGCTGCCGTAGACGGGGAAGGTGCGCCGGCGCAGGTCGTCGGCGGGGCGGCCGTCGAGCAGCGGGCGGACGTCGGCGAAGGTCTGGAGCAGACCGAGGCTGGAGGCGATCTGGAGGTCGGCGGCGTTCGGCTGCTCGCCGCCGAGCACGCCGTCGGCGATCCAGCCGTCGATCGCGTCGAGCCAGCCGGGCAGCGCCGCGAGGTCGGCGGCGGCGGTCGCGTCGTCGGCTCTGTTGCGCCAGCGCGCGGCACGGCCGATCACCGGCACCGACATGCGGCTGGCGAAGGCCGGGATCGGCAGCTTCGAGCCCTCCGCGTAGGAGACGAAGGCGTCGGGCCGGCGGCCCATCCCGACCCAGCTCAGCCGCCGCACGGCCGGCTGCAGGACCTCGTCGCCCCAGCGCTCGGCCTCCAGCACGCGCTCGCGCGCCAGCGGCTCCTGCGGCAGGAGCGCCGGCTCCGGCACGAGCTGGTCGAGCCGGCGCATGATCGCGCGCGAGCCGACGATCTGCTCGCCGTTGCCGAGCTCGAGCGCCGGCACCGTCAGCTTGCGGAAGCGCAGCCACTGCTGCGGCACGTGGACGGCCGGGATCCGCTCGACGACGCGGTACGGCTGGCGCTTGAGCTGCAGCGCCCGCTCGACCGCGACGCAGGGATGCGAGCCGTGTATCGCGTAGAGGGTGTGGCCCATCGCGCGAGCATACGCCCGTCGCACCGGATCGGCGGCAGTCGGGCGCGAGCCGGTTGCGAGCGGTCCGCGCGCGGGCGCCGCGGCGGGCGCGCCGGCAGCCGTCGGGGCACGTCGGGGCGCCGAGCCGGAATAATGCCCCGGTCATGCTCCTCGTGCTCGACGTCGGCAACACGCAGACCCACTTCGGAACCTTCGACGGCGAGGAGCTGACGCAGCACTGGCGCTTCGCGACCGTGCGCGAGTCGACCGCCGACGAGCTCGGCGCCAAGCTCGCCAACCTGCTCGACCTGCGCGGCCTCTCCTTCGACGACGTCGATGCCTCGATCGTCTCCAGCACGGTCCCGCAGCTCGGCTCGGAGTGGCGGGTCGTCGGCGAGCGCTACCTCGACCACCAGACGATCGTCGTCGGCCCCGGCATCCGCACCGGCATGCCGATCCGCTACGAGAACCCGCGCGAGATCGGCGCCGACCGGCTCGTCAACGCGGTCGCCGCCTACGACCGCATAGGGGAGGCGTGCGTCGTCGTCGACTTCGGCACGGCGATCACCTTCGACCCGGTCTCCGCCGAGGGCGAGTACCTCGGCGGCATCATCACGCCGGGCGTCGAGATCTCGATGGAGGCGCTGACCGAGCGCGCCGCGGCGCTGCCGAAGATCGACCTCGTCGAGCCGCGCACGCTGATCGGCAAGACGACGGTCGACGCGATCCGCTCCGGCATCGTCTACGGCTTCGCCGGCCAGGTCGACGGGATCGTCCGCCGGCTGCGCGAGGAGCTGGGGGAGGAGACCGCGACGATCGCGACCGGCGGCCTCGCACAGGCGATCGTCCCCTTCACCGAGGAGATCGACGAGACCGACGACCTTCTGACGCTGACGGGCCTGCGCCTGCTGCACGAGCGCAACCAGTAGCCACGCCCCGGCTACCATCGATCCCGTGACCCGTTCCCTCCACGACTCCTGGACGCTCGGCGGCGTCGAGATCCCCAACCGCGTCGTGCTGGCCCCGCTGGCCGGCATCGGCAACTGGTTCGTGCGGCTGCAGGCGAAGCGCTACGGTGCCGGCCTCGCCGTCTCGGAGATGGTCTCCAGCCACGCGATCCACTATGGCAACGAGAAGACCTGCACCGAGCTGCTGCGGGTCCATCCGGAGGAGCAGGTCAGGGGCCCGGTCTCGATCCAGCTGTTCGGCAACGACCCGGAGATCATGCGCTCCGCCGCCGCCAGAGCGGCCGAGACGGGCGCGAACCTGATCGACCTCAACATGGGCTGCCCGGTCCCGAAGGTCTGCAAGACCGGCGCCGGCGCCGCGCTCGTGAAGGACCCGGAGCTGGCGGTCGCGCTCGCCGTCGCGGCGAGAGAGGGCAGCGGCCTGCCGGTCACGGTCAAGCTGCGCCCGGGTCTGCGCCCCGGCGACCAGCACGGGATCGAGCTGGCCTACCGGCTGGTCGCCGACGCCGGCATCGCCGGCCTCTGCATCCACCCGCGCCACGCCTCCCAGCAGCACAGGGGCAGACCGGACTACGACCTCGCCAAGAGGCTGGTCGAGGAGCTGCCGGTGCCGGTGCTGATCTCCGGCGGGCTCAGAAGCGCCGAGCGCGTCAGAGAGGTGTTCGAATACACAGGGGCCGAGGCCGTCCTGCTGGCGCGCGGCTCGCTCGGCAACCCGTGGCTGTTCGAGCAGGTGCTCGGGCTGCGCGAGGGCGACCCCAGCCGCGAGGAGGTTCTCGCCGAGGTCGAGTGGGTGCTGGAGCGCGCCGTCGAGCATCTCGGCGAGGGGCGCGCCGCCCGCTACCTGCGCAAGTTCTACCCCTGGTACGTCGAGCGGCTCGGCGAGGGCGCCGAGCTGCAGGACAAGCTCCAGCGGACCGAGTCGATCGCCCAGGCGCGCGCGGCGTTCGGCCTGCCGGCGCTCGCCGCGGCCTGACCGGTCAGCGCGTTTCGCGGGGTGCGCGCGATCACGTGCGCCGGCGTGGGATGCGCGATCCGCAGCACCCTTACCGAGGGATTAGAAACTCGGCGCTATACTGTCGCGCCCCGTCGCCCTGATTGGACCGGAATCCCGCCATGTGCGGGTTTTTCGCTGTAAGGAGCGGCGGGTCTCGCACACCATCGCACTGCCAAGGTCACGCCTATGCCCAAGGACGTCATCCTCACGCCGGACGGTCTCTCGAAGCTCAAGAGCGAGCTCGAGTACCTGTCGACCGAGAAGCGTCGCGAGGTCGCGGCCCGGATCAAGGAGGCGCGCGAGTTCGGCGACATCTCCGAGAACGCCGAGTACGACGACGCCAAGAACGAGCAGGCGATGCTCGAGAGCAAGATCGCCGCGCTGGAGGAGAAGCTGCGCGCGGCGACCGTGATCGACTCGAAGGACATCGCCACCGACGTCGTCGGGATCGGCTCCGCCGTCGAGGTCGACGACTCCGGCAAGAGCGCGACGTACACGATCGTCGGCTCCTCGGAGGCCAACCCGGCCGAGCGCAAGCTCTCCAACGAGTCGCCGGTCGGCAAGGCGCTCGTCGGCGCCAAGGTCGGCGACACCGTCACCGTGCAGCTGCCCAACGGCAAGTCGCGCGAGCTGAAGATCAAGAAGATCGACGTCGGCCTCTCCTAGGGCCGCCGCATGGCCGCCACCGACGACGACAGACCGGCCGCCCCGAGCGGCGAGGAGACGACCGCGCTGCTCGCCGCGCGCCGGCAGAAGCTGGAGCGCCTGCGCGACGAAGGGATCGAGCCGTTCCCGGCCGAGTACGACGGCGTCGTGCCGATCGCCGACGTCAAGGGCGCTCACGAGGCGCTGGAGGACGGCGAGGAGACGGAGGACGTCTACCGGATCGCCGGCCGCATCGCGGCTCGCCGCGGCCAGGGCAAGGCCGCGTTCCTCGACCTCGTCGACCGCTCGGGCCGGATGCAGCTGCACGCCCGCGTCGACGTGCTCGGGCGCGAGGCGTTCGACCGCCTGATCTCGCTCGACCTCGGCGACCTGATCGGGATCGACGGCGCGATCTTCCGCACCCGCCGCGGCGAGCTGTCGCTGCGCGTCGACGGCTGGACGCTGCTGGCGAAGTCGCTGCGCCCGCCGCCGGAGAAGCACCACGGCGTGCAGGACGTCGAGACCCGCTACCGCCACCGCGAGCTGGACCTGATGTCCTCCGAGGAGACGCGCGCCGTCTTCATCGCGCGCGCCCGGATCGTCTCGGCGGTCCGCCGCTTCCTCGACGAGGCCGGCTTCATCGAGGTCGAGACACCGGTCCTGCAGCCGCTCTACGGCGGCGCCGCCGCACGGCCGTTCACGACCCACCACAACGCGCTCGACCGCGAGCTGTACCTGCGGATCGCCACCGAGCTGTACCTCAAGCGCCTGATCGTCGGCGGCCTCGAGAAGGTCTACGAGCTCGGCAAGGACTTCCGCAACGAGGGGATCTCGCACAAGCACAACCCCGAGTTCACGATGGTCGAGTTCTACGAGGCGTACGCCGACTACGAGGACATGGCCGAGCGGACCGAGCGGCTGGTCGCCGCGGCCGCCGAGGCGGCCGGCTACGCCGGCGAGATCGATCTCGCGCCGCCGTGGAGACGCGAGACGCTCGCGGGCGCCATCCTCGACCGCACCGGGATCGACATCATGGCCGCCACCGACCGCGAGCAGCTCGCGGCCGCGATGGCCGGGAAGGGGATGAGAGTCCCGCCCGAGGACACCTGGGCCCAGCTCGTCGACGAGCTGGTCTCCAAGCACGTCGAGCCGACGCTGATCGAGCCGACCTTCCTGTTCGACTACCCCGTCGAGCTGTCGCCGTTCGCCAAGCGCCATCGCGAGGACCCGCGCCTCGTCGAGCGCTTCGAGGCCTACGTCAACGGGATGGAGATCGCGAACGCCTTCTCCGAGCTGAACGACCCCGACGAGCAGCGCCGCCGCTTCGAGCAGCAGCGCCGCGACGCCGAGGCCGGCGACGAGGAGGCCCAGCCCTACGACGAGAGCTTCCTGCAGGCGCTCGAGCAGGGCATGCCGCCGACCGGCGGCGTCGGGATCGGGATCGACCGGCTCGTGATGCTGCTGACCGGCCGCAGATCGATCCGCGAGATCGTGCTCTTCCCGGCGATGCGCGACTGACGGACGGCCTTGCGGGGCACAGCACCAGGAGGCGCCCGCCCCTCTGCGCAGAGTGGCGCGCGCTTCACCCCGAGGAAGCGTCGACCCTGTTGGTAGACTGACCTATGCCCGGCGAACGAACCCAACCGCTCATCATCGTGCGACGTGCTGCCGATGATCCGAGTGAACGGGTGCATTCGCATCCCTCTCCAAGATCCCGCCTCACCCGCCCGTAGGGAAGGAACGTCGCACCCATGTTCGAGCGATTCACAGAGCGAGCCCGCCAGGTGGTCGTCCTCGCCCAAGAGGAGGCCCGGACGCTCAAGCACAACTACATCGGCACCGAGCACATCCTCCTCGGCCTCCTGCGTGAGGAAGAGGGCCTGGCAGCTCGCGTGCTCGAGAGCCTCGACATCACCGTCGAGCGCGTGCGCGCGCAGGTCGTGCGCATCGTCGGCTCCGGTGAAGAGGTGACGTCCGGTCAGATCCCGTTCACCCCCCGTGCCAAGAAGGTGCTGGAGCTCGCGCTCCGCGAGGCGCTCAGCCTCGGGCACAACTACATCGGCACCGAGCACATCCTGCTCGGCCTCGTGCGCGAGAACGAGGGCGTCGCGGCCCGCATCCTGCTGGACTTCGACGCCGACTCGGAGAAGATCCGCAACGAGGTCATCCGCATGCTGTCGGGCCCGGGCGGTCGCCGCCAGGGCGCCAGCGGCAGCGGTGCGAGCGGCGCGGGCGCCGCCGCCGGTCAGCAGGGCGAGGGCAAGAAGTCCTCGAAGCTGCTCGACCAGTTCGGCCGCAACCTGACCAAGCTCGCCTCCGACGGCAAGCTCGACCCCGTCGTCGGCCGCGAGACCGAGATCGAGCGGATCATGCAGATCCTCTCGCGCCGCACGAAGAACAACCCCGTGCTGATCGGCGAGCCGGGCGTCGGCAAGACCGCCGTCGTCGAGGGCCTCGCGCAGCGCATCACGAACGCCGACGTGCCGGAGCTGCTGAAGGGCAAGCAGATCTACACGCTCGACCTCGCGGCGCTCGTCGCCGGGTCGAAGTACCGCGGCGAGTTCGAGGAGCGCCTCAAGAAGGTGATGAAGGAGATCACCCAGCGCGGCGACATCATCCTGTTCATCGACGAGCTGCACAACCTCGTCGGCGCGGGCGCGGC
This sequence comes from Actinomycetes bacterium, assembly GCA_023405705.1. Next base: position 2,208 of record JAEXXR010000477.1, on the reverse strand, counting down.
CGAGGGCGCGATCGACGCGGCCTCGATCCTGAAGCCGGCGCTGGCGCGCGGCGAGCTGCAGACGATCGGCGCGACGACGCTCGACGAATACCGCAAGTACCTCGAGAGGGACTCAGCGCTCGAACGGCGCTTCCAACAGATCCGCGTCGACCAGCCGTCGACCGACGAGACGTTCCAGATCCTCCAGGGCCTGCGCGACCGCTACGAGCAGCACCACAAGGTGAACATCACCGACGAGGCGCTGACGGCGGCTGCCGACCTGGCCGACAGGTACATCTCGGACCGCTTCCTGCCGGACAAGGCGATCGACCTCATTGACGAGGCCGCCTCGCGCATGCGCATCAAGTCGATGACCTCCCCGCCGGTCTACCGCGATCTCGAGGAGGAGATCGAGACGACGCGGCGCGCGAAGGAGGCCGCGATCGAGGCGCAGGAGTTCGAGAGAGCCGCCAACCTCCGCGACCAGGAGCGCCGGCTCACGCAGAGAAAGCGCGAGCTGGAGGAGCAGTGGGAGTCCGGCGAGTCCGGTGAGCGCCCGTCGATCGGCGAGGAGGAGATCGCCGACATCGTCTCGATGTGGACGGGGATCCCGGTCTTCAAGCTGACCGAGGCCGAGACGGCGAAGCTGATGCGCATGGAGGAGGAGCTCCACAAGCGCGTCATCGGCCAGCACGCCGCGGTCGAGGTGATCTCGAAGGCGATCCGCCGCTCCCGCGCGGGCCTCAAGGATCCGAAGCGGCCCACGGGCTCCTTCATCTTCCTCGGCCCCTCGGGCGTCGGCAAGACGGAGCTGGCGCGCACGCTCGCCGAGTTCCTCTTCGGCGACGAGGACGCGATGGTGCGCATCGACATGTCCGAGTACATGGAGAAGCACGCCGTCTCCCGTCTCGTCGGCTCGCCTCCCGGCTACATCGGCTACGACGAGGGCGGTCAGCTGACCGAGGCCGTGCGGCGCAAGCCGTACTCGGTCCTCCTGCTCGACGAGATCGAGAAGGCCCACCCGGACGTCTTCAACATCCTGCTCCAGATCCTCGAGGACGGGCGGCTGACCGACGCGCAGGGGCGCACGGTCGACTTCCGCCACGCGATCGTGATCATGACGTCGAACATCGGCGCCTCCGAGATCGCTCGCAACACGCCGCTCGGGTTCGCGGTCTCCGACGACGAGACCGGGATCACGTACGACGACATGAAGACGCGGATCATGGGCGAGCTGAAGAAGGTCTTCCGGCCCGAGTTCCTCAACCGCATCGACGACGTGATCGTCTTCCACAAGCTGGCCAAGGACGAGATCAAGGAGATCGTCGAGCTGCTGCTGCTGCGCATCCGCGCGTCGCTGGCGGAGCGCGAGCTGCAGCTGGAGCTGACCGAGGAGGCGAAGGACCTGCTCGTCGACAAGGGCTGGGACCCGGCGATGGGCGCACGCCCGCTCCGTCGCGCGATCCAGCGCTACATCGAGGATCCGCTCGCCGACTTCGTGCTCCGCTCGGAGCTGACGCCCGGCGCGACCGTGATGGTCGACAGAGCGCCGGAGGGCCAGGACCCGGAGGTCTCGATCGAGATCGTCCAGCCGAAGCCCGCGCCGACGCCGGTCGGCGTCGGCGCCGAGGGCGGCTCCTCCGAGGAGGAGGGCTCCGGCGACGTGCCGGCCGCCGAGGCCGCCGCGGACGGCGGGGAGCCGGCCGACAAGTAGCCCCGGTCTCCGGATCGGACTGGAGTTCCGCGAGGGCGGCCCTGAGGGCCGCCCTCGCTGCGTTCCCGGGTCGCGGTGGGGCTCAGCCGCCGTCGGCGACGCGCGCGGCCCGCACGCACGAGGAGAAGTCGCTCGCCTTGTGCGCGGCGTCGCAGAACGGCTTCGTGCGCGAATGGCCGCAGCGGCAGAGGACGATCGGGCGGCCGGGGTCGGGCGGGGCGATCTCGTTGCCCTCGGGGTCGACGATCCGCACGGGGCCGGTGACCTTGTAGGGACCGTCGTCGCGCACTCTGATCTCGACCGGCTCGCTCATGGGCCGAACGCTAGCGCCGCTCGGGGCCCGCGTGCGCAGGCGCGAACGCGTGTTCGTCCGGCCGGCCGCGTACTCTCGATCCCCTCATGGCCCGTCCGACCACCGTCCACGTCTGCTCCGTCTGCGCCCACGAGACGCCGCGCTGGGCCGGCAGATGCCCCGGCTGCGGCGAGTGGAACACGCTCGTCGAGGAGACGCGCAC
>JAEXXR010000487.1 GCA_023405705.1 Actinomycetes bacterium | reverse complement strand
GCTCCGGGCGACGGAGCGTCCTCGCCGCCGGTGCTCACGCCGGCCTCCTCGGCCGCCTGGACATAGGCGAGCTGGAGCTGGGAGAGCGCGTCGCGGATCGGTCTCGCCTGCGGACCGGCGAGCAGCTCGACGAGCGGCAGCAGGGCGCGCACGCCCTCGATGCCGACGCGCATCTGGTCGAGGTCGCGGTCCTGCTCGCTGCCGGGCACGAGTCCGGCGCGCATGACCGTGACGTTGAGGATCGAGATCGCCGCCTCCATCACGACCTGCTCGACGCGGACGTTTCTCAGCTCCGCTTCGAGCGCGGCGCGCATCTCGTCTTCGGTCGGCTGGCGCTGCGGATCGTCTGCGCTCACACGATCACCTCCTGGGCGTATGTCTCGCGGGTGTCGCGGACCGTCGCCGCGTAGACCTCTTCGATGCCCGCTCCGGCGTCGATCATGCGCCGTTGACGCTGGGCGCCGTTCAACTCGGGCAGGGCGACGTCGATCCCGAGCTCGGCGCGCATCGGCGCCGTCCACGCGAGCAGGCGCTCGAGCGCGGCCGCGCCGGGGTACTCGACGGCGCGCTCCAGGTCGATCAGCGGGCCGTCGAGGCCGCGGCGGATCGCCCGCCACATGTTCTCCTCGACCAGGCGCGGCGCCGGGTCGGCGAACGGCACGCCGTCCTCGACGTCACGGGCCGCCTGCGCGACGCAGGCGACGATCAGCGCCGCGAGGCCGTCGGCCTCTCCGGCGGTCGACTGGGCGTCGCAGATCCGCACCTCGACGGTGCCGAAGGAGAGGTGCGGCCGCACCGACCACCACACCTGCGTGTACTCGACGATCGAGTTCGTCTTCAGCAGGAAGTCGACGTACTGCTCGAACGAGCCCCACGAGCCGAAGGCGTCGGGCACGCCGCAGCGCGGGAACGACTTCGTGAACGTCTGCGTGCGGGCGGTGTGGAGGCCCGAGTCGCGGCCGTCGACGTACGGCGAGTTGGCCGAGATCGCCAACAGCACGGGCAGCAGCGGCCGGAGCCGGTCGCAGACCTGCAGCGCGCGGTCGGCGCCGCGGACGCCGACGTGGACGTGCAGCGAGAAGGTGTTGTTGCGCCACGCGACGTACTTCAGCCCGTCCTCGACCCGGTGGTAGTGCTCGGTGTCGATGATCTGCTGGTCACGGTAGTCGGAGAAGGGGTGCGTGCCGGTCGCGCCCAGCGCGATGCCGCGCTCGGCGGCGAGCGCGAACAGCCGGCGGCGGCGCTCGCGCTGTCTGGAGCGGGCGTCGGCGAAGTCGGCGCCCTTGCCGGAGCGGATCTCGATCTCGGAGGAGATCAGCTCGCCGGCGATCGACTCCGACAGCAGCGGGTCGCTCCCGGCGGCGTCGCGCAGCTCCTCGAAGCGGGGCGCGAGCGCCAGCGTCGCGGGGTCGAGGACTGCGAACTCCTCCTCGAGGCCGACGGTGAAGTCGGTCGAGTCCTCGAAGGCCCGGCGGGCGGTGTCGAAGTCGATGCTCATCGGTGTGCGGGTGACCGCGGGGTCGGGTTCGGCTGCGGCCGGCTCAGGTGAGGTAGAAGTAGAGCGCGTACAGCAGGTCGACCGCGGGGCTCGAAGTGTGCACGGTCACCTCCGGCGGGACCTGCAGCAGCGCCTCGGAGTAGTTGAAGATGATCTTCACGCCGGCCGCGACGAGGTCGTCCGCGAGCGTCTGGGCGGCCGCGGTCGGGACGGCGAGGACGGCGACGACGATGTCCTCCTCGTCGACGATCGCCTTCAGGTCGCCGGTCGGGCGGACGCGGTGGGTGCCGACCAGCTCGCCGATCTTGGCCGGGTCGTTGTCGAAGATCGAGACGACGCGGAAGCCGTGGTCGGCGAAGATGTCGGAGCTGGCGATCGCGCGGCCGAGGTGGCCGGCGCCGAACAGCGCGATGTTGTGCTGCCCCGAGGTGCGCAGGATCTTGCGGATCTGCGAGACGAGCGAGTCGACGTTGTAGCCGACGCCGCGCTTGCCGAACTTGCCGAAGCCGGAGAGGTCGCGGCGGATCTGCGTCGAGTTCACGTGCGTGTAGTCCGACAGCTCCTGGGAGGAGATCGTCTCCTTGCCCATCTTCTTCGCCTGCGTCAGCACCTGCAGGTAGCGCGACAGGCGAGCCGCGACGCCGAGCGTCAGCTTGTCCCCGACCTTCCCGAATGGGGTCTCGGCGTCGTTCTCGATCATGGAGCTCATCGCACCTCACTGTACCGGCGCGGTCCCCGGAGCCGTCCGCTGCCCCTCATGCCGCCAGCCGCCGCCGCAGCTCGTCCTCGTCGAGGAAGAAGTCGAACAGCTCCTCGCCGTCGAGCGCGATGACCGGAATGCGCTCCAGGTATTCCCGGTGGAGCCGGTCGTCCTGCTCGATGTCGCGCTCCTCCAAGGCGAACGCCAGCTCCGCGCGCAGCCGCTCCAGCTGCTCCCGCGCCTCCTCGCAGAGATGGCAGCCGGGACGGCCGTAGAGCACGACGGTGCGCGTCACAGGCCGCGCTCGCCCGACGAGTAGGCGTCGAGCGACAGGTAGCCCGGGAACGCGACCGGCTCCACGAAGCGGGCGGCCGAGGCGATCATCGCGGCGTTGTCCGTGCACAGCTCGCGCGGCGGCACGTGCAGGTCGGGCGCCAGCGCGCGCATCCGCTCGCGCAGCGGCCCGTTGGCGGCGACGCCGCCGCCGATCGCCAGCCGCTCGATCCCGGTCTCCCTGCGCGCCCGCTCGACGCGCCGCGCCAGCGTCTCGACGATCGCGCGCTGGTAGGAGGCGGCGAGGTCGGCGCGGCGGCGGACCGTCTCCTCCTCCCCCAGCTCGCGCGTCTTGTAGAGCAGGGCGGTCTTGAGGCCGGAGAAGGAGAAGTCGAGGCCCGGGACCTGTGCGGCGACCGGGAAGGCGAACGCCTCCGGGTCGCCCTCCGCAGCCAGCCGCTGGAGCGCGGGGCCGCCGGGATAGCCGAGGCCGAGCAGCCGCGCGCCCTTGTCGAACGCCTCGCCGGCGGCGTCGTCGCGCGTGGAGCCGAGCACCTCGATCGAGCCCTCCGCGCCCCATCTCGCGCCGTGGTCCTTCACGTGCGCGAGCAGCGTGTGGCCGCCGCTGGCGATCAGGATCAGGAATGGCGGCTCGATCGGGTCGGGCTCGACGAACGAGGCGGCGACGTGGCCGTGCAGGTGGTCGACCGGGATCAGCGGCAGCCCGTGCGCGGCCGCGAGCGCCTTCGCGGTCGCGACGCCGACGAGCAGCGCGCCGACCAGCCCCGGGCCCTGCGTGACGGCGACCGCGTCGAGCTGCGGGAGCGACGTCCCGGCCTGCGCCAGCGCGTCCTCGACGACCGACTCGATCAGCTCGAGGTGGTGGCGTGAGGCGACCTCCGGGACGACGCCGCCGAAGCGGTCGTGGACCCCCTGCGAGGAGATCACGTTCGAGCGGATCTCCCCCGCGCGCGTGACGACCGCCGCGCAGGTGTCGTCGCAGCTGGTCTCGATCGCGAGAATCACAGTGCGACGTTCGGGATGTCGTCGAGGCGGCCGGCGAGCGTCGCCGGGGTGCGCCACATCACGAGCGCGTCCTCCCCGTTGTCCTGGTAGTAGCGCTTGCGGCGGCCGGCGGCGAGGAAGCCGAAGCGGTCGTACAGGCGGATCGCGCCCTCGTTGGAGGGACGGACCTCCAGCGTGATCTGCGCCTCGCCGTTGGCCCCGCCGATGCGCTCGATCAGCTCGTGCAGCAGCGCCGTGGCGACGCCCTGGCGGCGCGCGTCGGGGTCGACGGCGATGTTCATCACGTGCCAGACGGTGTCGTAGCGCGAGCAGATCATGTGCCCGACCAGCTCGCCGTCGCGCAGCGCCGCGAGGCAGACGCCGGAGGCCTTCGACAGCTCCAGCACGAACATCGCCAGCGACCACGGCGTCGGGAAGGCGCGCCGCTCCAGCGCGATCACCTGCGGCAGGTCCGCGTAGGTGAGCCGGCGGATCTTCAGCGGGGTCGACGTTGCGGTCACGTTCTGGCTGTTCCCTGCTCGCGGCGGCGCAACGCCAACTCGGCGTCCGGCAGTCGCAGATACGCCGGGACCACCTCGTCGCGGGCGACCGGGTCGAGCAGCGCTCCGAGCCGGCAGTGCGCGACCGCGTCGACCCGGTGCAGCGCCGAACCGTCCGCCGGGACGACCGCCCCGGCCGCTTCAAGCTGCTCCCGGAACCTTAGCGCTCCGTCGCCTACGGCCAGTGGCGCGGCAGGCAGCGCGGCGACCGCCGCGACGAGCGCCTCCGGCGACAGCGCCGCCGGCGCCAGCAGCGGGGTCGAACGCGGGTCGCGCGCCTCCGCGC
>JAEXXR010000321.1 GCA_023405705.1 Actinomycetes bacterium | reverse complement strand
GCGGCCGGCGGCGCCGGCACGCCGAGAAGAGGCGGGACGCTGCGCGTCGGCGGGACCGGCGGCGGCGCGCGCGACACGCTCGACCCCAACCGCCAGCAGACGGCGCTCGACTTCGCCCGCTGCTTCGCGCTCTACGACCCGCTCGTCGAGCTGACGCAGGACTTCACCTACGAGCTGGCGCTGGCCGAGGAGGTCACGCCCGACGACGCCAGCGCGAGAGTGTGGACGGTCCGCCTGAAGGAGGGGATCGAGTTCCACGACGGCAAGACCGCGGACGCCGACGACCTGATCTTCAGCATCGCCCGCGTGATCGACCCCAGAGCGCCCGGCGCCGGCGCGAACGCGCTCAGAGGCGTGACGCTGAAGGGGATGAGAAAGCTCGACGCGCGCACGGTGCGCTTCACGCTCGAGCAGCCGATCTCGATCTTCGACAAGCGCGTCGGCGGCTACCTGTCGCCGCTGCTGCCGGTCGGCTACGACCCGGCCAGACCGGTCGGCGCCGGCCCCTTCAAGCTGCAGAGCTTCAAGGCCGGCGACCGCTCCGTGATGGTCCCGCACCCGAACTACCACGGCGAGCTGGCCCACGTCGACCAGCTCGACATCATCGGCATCGCCGACGCCTCGGCCGCCGTCAACTCGCTGCTCTCCAGACAGATCGACATCCTCCAGGGCCTGCCGTCGGCGCAGGCGCAGGTGGTCGAGTCCGGCGGCGCGAAGCTGCTGGAGACGAACGACTCGGCGTGCTTCATGTTCGGCATGCGGATGGACATGGCGCCGTTCGACGACGTCCGCGTGCGGCAGGCGATGCGGCTGATCGCCGACCGCGAGCAGATGGTCGAGCAGGTGATGGCCGGCCGCGGCGACGCCGCCAACGACCTCTTCGCCCGCTACGACCCGGCCTACCTGTCGGACCTGCCGCAGCGCGTGCAGGACCTGGAGCAGGCGAGAGCGCTGCTGAAGTCGGCCGGCCAGGAGGAGATGCGGCTGGAGATCTCGACCACGGCGGCCTACCCGGGCCTGCTGGAGGCGGCGCAGGTCTTCGCCGAGCAGGCGAAGGGCGCCAACCTCGACGTGAAGGTCAGAAGCATCGACCCCGACACCTTCTACGCGCGCTACTACCGCAGAACGCCGTTCTCGCCGGACCTCGTCTCGCCCCAGCTCTACCTGACGGTCGCGACCTCCTACAACACGCCCGGCGGCCCGTACGACACGGTCTACAACAGGGACCCCGAGTACCTGGGGCTCTACAGAGACGCGCTCGCCGAGCTGGACGAGGGCAAGCGGGGCGAGCTGATCGAGGCGATGCAGCGGATCGACCACGAGCGCGGCGGCTACCTCTGCTGGGGCTTCTCGAGAAGCCTCGACGCCCACGCGGCGAACGTCAACGGGCTGGTGCCCGGCACGAAGGCGGCGTTCAGCGTCAACAACGGGGCGTTCAACCGGCTCTGGCTCGGCTAGGAGCGGCGGTCGGCATGTCGGACAGGTCGCATGCCGACGGGCTCGGCGAGGAGGCGGTCGTCGCCGCCTCGCTCGCCGCGCCCGCGGCAGCAGGAGCAGGAGGTCGCGGCGGCGGCCTCGGCTGGTGGGTGGTGCGCCGGCTCGCCGCCGGCGTCGTCGTCGTGCTGCTCGTCTCGGTCGTCGTCTTCGCGGCGACCCAGGCGCTGCCGGCCGACCCGGCCGAGGCGATCCTCGGGCGCGGCGCGACGCCCGACCGGATCGAGGCGCTGCGGGCCGAGCTGGGGCTGGAGCGGGGGATCGTGCAGCAGTACCTCGACTGGATCGGCGGGCTGCTGAGCGCCGACCTCGGCAGATCGCTGGCGGCGAGCATCCCCGTCACGGAGCTGATCGGCGACAGACTGGTCAACTCGCTGGTCCTGCTCAGCCTCGCCGGCCTGATCTCGCTGCCGCTGGCGGTGCTGCTCGGCGCGCTCAGCGCCGTGCGCCGCGACGGGATCGCAGACCGCCTCGGGCTCGGGATCAGCCTCGTGCTGACGGCCGTGCCCGACTTCGTGATCGGCATGACGCTGGTGATGGTCTTCGCGACCTCGGTGCTGACGATCCTGCCGGCGGTCGCGCTGATCCCGGCCGGCTCCTCGCCGTTCGCCCACCCGGACACGCTCGTGCTGCCGGTCGCGACGCTCGTGCTCGCGGTCGTGCCGTACCTGTACCGGCTCGTGCGCGCGTCGACGATCGACGTGCTGGAGTCCGACTACGCGCAGATGGCGCGGATGAAGGGGATGCCGCGCGGCGTCGTGATGCGCCGCCACGCGCTCCCCAACGCGCTCGTTCCGACGATCCAGGCCTCCGCGCTCGTGCTCGGCTACCTGCTGAGCGGGACGATCCTGGTCGAGTACGTCTTCCGCTATCCGGGCCTCGGCTCGGCGCTGGCGGACGCGATCTCCAGCCGCGACCTGCCGGTGATCCAGGCGATCACGCTGATCTACGCGGTCGCCGTCGTCGCCTTCAACCTGCTCGCCGACGTGCTGACCGTGCTCGTCACCCCGAAGCTGCGGACGGCCGGCCGATGACCGCCGTGACGACCTTGCGGCGGGCCTTCGCCTACCCGCAGACGGTGATCGGCGCCGTCCTCACCGGCCTGATCGTGCTGCTGGCGCTGCTCGGCCCGCTCGTCGCGCCGCACACGCCGACCGAGTTCGTCGACGCGCCGCTCAGCGGCCCGAGCGCCGACGCGCTGCTCGGCGCGGACCAGCTCGGCCGCGACGTGCTCTCGCGCGTGCTCGCCGGCGGGCGCAGCGTGCTGTGGATGTCGGTCGCGGCCGCCGTCCTCGGCGTCGCGCTCGGCGTCGCGCTGGGCCTCGTCGCCGGCTATGCGCGCGGCCGCGCCGACGCGGTCACGATGCGCGCGCTCGACGTCGTGATCGCCTTCCCGCAGCTCGTGCTCGTGCTGCTGTTCGTCTCGCTGCTGGGCGCGAAGGAGTGGCTGATCGTCGTGCTGACCGCGGTCGCGTGGGCGCCGGGCGTCGCGCGCGTCACGCGCGGGATCACGCTGGAGACGGTCGACCGCGAGTTCGTGCAGGCGGCGGAGGTGCTCGGCTACTCGCGCCGCAGCATCCTCTTCGGCGAGATCCTGCCGAACCTGACGACGCCGCTGATGGTCGAGCTGGGACTGCGGCTGACCTGGTCGATCGCGCTGATCGCCGGGCTGAGCTTCCTCGGCCTCGGCATCCAGCCGCCGGCCGCCGACTGGGGGCTGATGATCAACGAGAACCGCAACGGCCTGACGGTGCAGCCGTGGGGCGTCGTCGCGCCGGTGATCTGCATCGCCGTCTTCACGATCGGGACCAACCTGATCGCGGAGGGGATCGCGCGCACGATGGCCGGGATCGATCGAAAGGACGGAGGCTGAGATGAGCCGTGCGGTCGAGGTCGCATCGCTGCGGGTGGAGCTGACGGGCGCGGGAGCCGACGTCGTCGACGCGGTCGGCTTCGAGATCAGCCCGGGGGAGGTGCTCGGGCTCGTGGGGGAGTCGGGCTCGGGCAAGACGACCGTCGGGACCGCGCTGCTGGGCCATGCCCGCCGCGGCGCGACGATCGCCGGCGGCCGTGTGACGATCGACGGGACCGACGTGCTGTCGCTCGGCGAGGCCGCGCTCGGCGCCGCGCGCGGGAAGGTCGTCGCGTACGTGCCGCAGGACCCGTCGACGGCGCTCAACCCGGCGCTGCGGCTGGAGGTCCAGCTGCGCGAGCTGCTCGACGTCCACGCGCCGGAGCTGGGGCGAGAGGAGGCGCTGGAGCGGATGCTGGGCGCGCTGCGCGACGTGCGGCTGCCGGCCGAGCGCTCGTTCCTGCGCCGCTACCCGCACCAGCTCTCCGGCGGCCAGCAGCAGCGCGTCTGCCTCGCGATGGCGTTCCTGCTGCGCCCGCGCGCGATCGTGCTCGACGAGCCGACGACCGGCCTCGACGTCACGACGCAGGCGCACGTGCTCGCGACCGTCCGCGAGCTGTGCACGGCCTACGACGTCGCCGCGCTCTACGTCACGCACGACCTCGCCGTCGTCGCCGACCTCGCCCACCGCGTACTGGTGATGTACGCCGGCCGGATCGTCGAGGTCGGTCCGCGCGACGCGGTCCTGGGCGATTCGGCCCACCCGTACAC
>JAEXXR010000307.1 GCA_023405705.1 Actinomycetes bacterium | reverse complement strand
CCGCGACCTCGCCGAGCTGCAGGGCGTGACCGCCTGGGAGGCCGGCAGCGAGCTGCGCTCGCTCCACCGCCTGCTCGGCGTCGCCGAGGAGTCGCGCGGCGACATGCCGGTCGCGCTGGAGCTGGCGGCCCGCGGCGTCGACGTCGGCTACGGCGCGCCCGGCGCCCACCCGGAGGCGAGACGGCTCGGCGGCGCCCCGCAGCGCTGGCGCCTGCTGCTGCAGCTGACGGTCGACGAGGAGCTGGGCTGGGAGTTCGGCCGCGGCCGCGAGCGCCTCTACGTCTGGGGCGTCGAGGACGAGCTGAGCGCCGGCATCCTCACCTCGGTCCGCGCGCTCGCGCGCTGAGGTTCCGTAGTAACTACGCAACGTACCGTAGTAACTACGTAATTCACTATGCTGCGCGCCGTCAACGTGCGCTGGACGTGCACGCTGCCGGCACTGCACGCCGGGGCACCCGCGGGGCTGCGGGTGCCGGTCGGCGCAGACGCTGCTGAGGAGGGGCTAGCCCTCCGGGTGGGCCTTCGCCCAGTACTCGCTGACGGCCCGGATCGCGCCGCCGGTGATCGAGCTCTTGAAGATCTCGGTGTCGAAGGCGTGCGGCAGGGGCTCGGAGGGGACCGGGAGGTTCAGCGCCTCGCAGATCGGCTCCCAGCCGTCCTTCGGGTTCCAGACGATCAGGCGGTCGGCCGGAACGGTCGACTTGACCTCGTCGTTCCACCGCTCCATCGCCTCGACGAGTCTGTCGCGCTCGCCGAAGGTGTTGGCCAGCGTGCCGCGCGGGCCCTTCCAGAACGTGTCGATGTTCAGGTCCATCCACGCCGCCCAGTCGGGGTCGATGCGGTAGCGGGCCAGGCACATCGCGCGCATGAAGGAGTCGCCGAAGTAGATCTGGACGATCGTGTCGTTCATCGACTTCGCCCAGGCGTCGCCGTCGCGCACCGACAGCAGGATCTTCGCGTCGGGGTAGTGGTCCATCAGCTCGCGCCAGTGGTAGGCGGCGGGCCAGTCGACGGTCGCCTCGAAGCCCTCGAAGACCTCGTCCCACGGCTGCTCGCCGAGGTAGGCGCGCCGCCAGACGTCGACCCCTCTTCTGAGGTCGGCCATCATGTCCTTCATGTGGTAAGTCGGCAGCCCCAGCATTCTCAGGGCGATCCACTGCGTCGTCGTCGCGGTCCGCGGCAGTCCGGCGCCGATGATCTTCATCCAGGCTCCTTCTCGGGGGTATGGAGTGACCACCACAACCGCGCAGCGTGCCGTCAGTTGCGGCTCTCCGCTGTGAATTCGACGGGTCTCCTCTAGGCTGCGGCGCATGGCGACCCACGAGCCCGAAGCCTTCCCCGTCGCGTTCCACCGGCCGGAGGCCGAGCGGCGCGTGGTGATCCTGCCGGGCGCACGCTACCCGACGCGGGCCCCGTTGCTGTGGTTCGTCCGCGAAGTGGCGCTCGCGAAGGGCTTCGGCGTGCTCGAGGTGCTCGACGAGCCGCCGGCCGGAGAGGACCCGTTCGCGTGGGTCCGCGACCGCGCGCAGCGGGCGCTCGACCACCAGCCGGCGCCGACGACGGTCGTGGTCGGCAAGTCGCTCGCCAGCGACGTCGCCGACCTCGCCGCCGACCGCGAGCTGCCCGCGATCTGGCTGACGCCGCTGCTGGACCGCGCGAACGTGCGCGCCGCGCTCGCGCGCGCGACCGCGCCCTTCCTGATCGTCGGCGGCACCGCCGACCCGACCTGGCAGCCGCAGAAGGTCCCGTCGAGCGCGCTGCTCTCGCAGCTGGAGCTGGTCGAGCACGACCACAGCCTCCAGGTCCCCGGCGAGCCGTTCACCTCGCTGGGGTCGCTGAAGAAGGTCACCAAGCACGTCGAGCGCTTCCTCGGCGGCGGCTGGCTGGGGTGAGGGCGGGGTCCTTCAGCCGCCCGTGCGGCGCCGTTCAGCTTCTTCTTAGGACCCTTTAGCGACCGCTTGGACTCCGTTCAGTGACGGCTCAGGATGCGCCTGCATCCTGATCGTCATGAACACGCCAAGAGCAATCGTCACCCTCGCCGCGGCAGCCGTCCTCGGCGCCGCGGGCGGCGCAGCGGTCGTGAGCGTCGCCGGTGACGGCGGCTCGACGAAGACCGTCGTCACGCCGGCCACCGCGCAGCCCAGACAGGTCAACGTCGCGACCGACTCCTCCAGCGGCCTCAGCGCCAAGCAGGTCTACGACCTCGCCAAGGACTCCGTCGTCTTCATCTCCTCGCACGTCAGCGAGCAGGGGCAGAGCGGCGAGGCGACCGGGTCGGGCTTCGTCGTCTCCAGCGACGGGCTGATCGTCACCAACGCCCACGTCGTCAACGGCGCGACCTCCGTCTCGATCAAGATCGGCGACGGCGAGAGCCAGCCGGCCGAGGTCGTCGGGGTCGACGAGTCGACCGACATCGCGCTGCTGAAGGCCAGCTCCGCGAGCGGCCTCAAGCCGCTGGAGTTCGCCGACTCCTCCAAGCTCGAGGTCGGCGACGCCACCTTCGCGATCGGCAACCCGTTCGGGCTCGACCGCACCCTGACGACGGGCGTCGTGTCGGCGCTCGACCGTCAGATCACCGCGCCCAACGGCTACTCGATCGACGGCGTCGTGCAGACCGACGCCCCGATCAACCCCGGCAACTCGGGCGGTCCGCTGCTCGACGCGCAGGGGCACGTGATCGGCGTCAACTCGCAGATCCTCACCGGCTCGTCGTCCAGCGAGGGCAACGTCGGCATCGGCTTCGCCGCTCCGTCGAACACCGTCAAGAACGTCGTGGAGCAGTTGGAACGGCACGGCGAGGTGAAGCACGCCTACCTCGGCGTCCAGATGGGCGCGAGCGAGAGCGGCAACGGCGCACTGGTGGGCGCCGTCACCGACGGCGGACCGGCGGCCGATGCCGGCGTGCAGGCCGGGGACGTGATCGTCGGCTTCGACGGCCAGCCCGTCGCCTCGCCCGAGGCGCTCTCGACGCTCGTCAACGGCAAGCAGGTCGGCGACTCGATCGAGCTGACCGTCAGACGCGGCAGCGGCGAGGAGAAGCTGACCGTGACGCTCGGCGAGCAGCCGGCCCAGGCCGGCGCCGCGCAGTCTCAGTCCCAGGCCGACCCGACGCAGCCGAGCGACCCGCAGCAGCCCGTCGACCCGGCCGATCCGTACGGCCAGGGCGGCGGCCAGCAGACGGACCCGGCCGATCCCTACGGCCAGGGCGGTCAGCCGGCCGACCCGTACGGCCAGGCCGATCCGCAGCAGCAGCCCAGCCAGCCGCAGCAGCAGATCGACCCGCGGGACCTGCTGGAGCAGCTGATCCCGTAACCGCCTGAAGCACACGAAGACTTCTCGCTCCGGACCGCTCGCAACCCCCCGTGCCGGACGGAGCGGAAGACCGCGCACCCGACAACCTCCCCCGCTGTCGGGAGCGCATCTGGGAGGAGAGCGCGAGCCGCCGCCATCAGGCGGCGGCTCGTATCCTTTCCGCCGTGCGCAATCAGCTTCGCCCGCTCTTCGACCGGGTCGTCATCAAGGAGCTCGAGCCCGATCGCGTCCGCGACTCGGGCCTGCTCGTTCCGGCGGGCACCCACGAGCCGCCGCCCCAGCACGGCATCGTCCTCGCCGTCGGCGAAGGACTCGACTGGTGGCAGCACGTCGGCGTGACGATGCCCGTCAGACCCGGCGACCACGTCGTCTTCCCGGCCTCCGCCGGCGCGTGGGTCGAGGTCGACGAGGAGCGGCTGCTCGTCTGCCGCGTCGGCGAGCTGCTCGGCGTGCTCGAACCGGTGCACGTGCCTGAGTGACGCCGCTCGAGGCGCTGATGGTGCTGGCGGCCGGCGTCGCCGCCGGGACGATCAACACCGTGGTCGGCAGCGGCACGCTGATCACCTTCCCGACGCTGCTCGCCGTCGGCTTCTCGCCGATCACCGCCAACGTCTCCAACTCGCTCGGCCTCGTGCCCGGCTCGCTGTCGGGGACGTGGGGCTACCGTCGCGAGCTGAGCGGCCAGAAGCGGCGGATCGTCCGCTACGGCACCGCCTCGCTGCTCGGCGGGACGGTCGGCGCGCTGCTGCTGTTCGTGCTGCCGTCGGAGGCGTTCGACGCGATCGTCCCGGCGATGATCGCGATCGCGCTCGTGCTGGTGATCTTCCAGCCGCGCCTGTCTGGCTGGCTCGCCGCCCGCCGCGACCCGGACGGCCCGCCGCGCGGTGACGGCGGCCCGCTCACGCTCCTGCTCGGCTGGCTGACCGGCGTCTACGGCGGCTACTTCGGCGCCGCGCAGGGGATCCTGCTGATGGCGATCTTCGGCATCGCGATCGACGAGTCGCTCCAGCGCGTCAACGCGCTCAAGAACGTGCTGGCGACGATCGTCAACCTCGTCGCCGGGATCGTCTTCCTCTTCATCGCCGACGTCGCCTGGGAGGCGGTGGGGCTGATCGCGGCCGGCTCGGCGGTCGGCGGCCAGGTCGGCGCCCGCATAGGCCGCCGCCTGCCGCCGAACGTCCTGCGCGCCGTGATCGTCTGCGTCGGCCTGATCGCGATCTCCCAGCTGCTGACGCGCTAGGCGCGACGGCGCGCTCAGACGGAGCGCGCTCGCTCGGCCGCGTGCGCGCCCGCGCTACAGCGGGCGTTGCTCGGCGATCGAGAAGCCGACGCGCTGGCCGTCGATCTCGGCGTCGAGCAGCTTGTCGTCGAGCAGGTCGATCGCATGCTCGTCGACGAAGACGCGCGCGCCCTGCTCGTCGAGCACCTGGTCGGACTCGGCCGGGACGTCGGCGACGCTGACCTCGAGCATGCCGCTCTGCTCCGCGCCTGGCTTGGTGGCGATGCGGATGCCTGCACCGTCTGGGATCTCCGGCGATGCGACGATGCCCCGGATCGCTTCGGCCGCGGTCTCGGTGATGGTGAGCACGAGGTGCTCCTTCCGGTCGTTGGCGTCCTCAGGCCGTGCCCGGAGCGCCGCGATCGGAAACCACGAGGTCGCGCACGGCGGCGGCCGAGTCGGCCGCCAGCGCGGCGTGCGCGAGCGCGGCGGCGTCGTCGCGGTCGAGCGTCCGCACGACCGCCTTC
>JAEXXR010000279.1 GCA_023405705.1 Actinomycetes bacterium | reverse complement strand
CCTCGAACGTGACTGCCTCGCCCGCACCCCACGACTCCCCTGCCTGGCTCGCCACGCTGCGCGCGCGGCTGACGCCGAGAGCCCCGCCGGAAGCGACGGCGACCAACGGCCGCGTCTACGCCCTGCTGGCCGCGATCTCCGTCGCGATCGCGGCGCTGACGCTGCTCTACCCCTCGACGCCGACCTACGACCCGTGGGCCTGGATCGTCTGGGGCCGCGAGATCACGCAGTTCGACCTGACGACGACCGGCGGCCCCTCGTGGAAGCCGCTGACGGTCATCTTCACGACGATCTTCGCGCCGTTCGGCAGCATCGCGCCCGACCTCTGGCTGGTCGTCGGCCGCGCCGGCGCGGTGATGTCGATCATCCTCGCGTTCAGACTCGCGTGGCGGCTGACGGGCGGCTCGATCCCGGCCCGCACGATCGCCGGCGTGATCGCGGCGATGGCGCTGTTCATCAGCTCCCAGTTCGTCCGCAACATGACGCTCGGCAACTCCGAGGGCCTGCTGGTCGCCTTCACGCTGTGGGGGATCGAGCGACACCTCGACGGCAGGTACCGCCAGGCGTTCGTGCTCGGCTTCCTCGCCGCGCTGCTGCGCCCGGAGATCTGGCCGTTCCTCGGCGTCTACGGCCTGTGGCTGCTGCTGATAGACCGCGACCGCCGGACGCTGATCACGATCGTCGTCTGCGGCGTGCTGATCCCGGTCCTGTGGCTGCTGCCGGAGTGGTGGGGATCGGGCAACTTCTGGCGCGCCGCCGACCGCGCGCAGAGACCGAGCCCGAACAGCCCGGCGTTCGCCGACTTCCCCTTCTGGCAGGTGATCAAGAACACCTGGCCGCTGATGCTGACGCCGGTCAAGGCGGCCGCCGCCTTCGCGGTCGTCGTCGCCGCCTGGAACTGGTTCAGAAGACGCACGGACGTCGCCGTCATCGCGATCTTCGTGCTCGCGCTGCTGTGGATCTGCGAGATCGCGCTGATGACGCAGGCCGGCTTCTCCGGCAACCCGCGCTACATCATCCTCGGCACGACGCTGATCGCCGTCGTCGGCGGCGTCGGCTTCGGCCGTGCGGTGCAGATCGCCAGCGACCTCGTCGGCCGCGTCGGCGGCGAGCGCCACGGCAAGGCGCTCGTGCTCGGCGCCGGCGTCCTCTCCTGCGTCGTGCTGCTGGCCGCGACCTACCACTGGGCCGGCCCGCGCTTCCGCAGCTTCGGCAAGCTCGACAAGGCGCTGCGCTACCAGGCCCAGCTGCGGATCGACCTCGAGAAGTCGCTCGACAAGGTCGGCGGCGGCGAGTACTTCGCGCAGTGCGGCGGGATGTCGACCGGCACCTACCAGGTCCCGATGGTCGCCTGGTACGTCAGAGAGCACACGATGGACGTCGGCCTCGCGCCGATCGCCGGCCAGCCCGGATCGGCCGTCGCCTCGCGCTCGACCGGCGCGGCGCCGTGGGCGCCCGAGGGCCCGTTCCCGGCCGGCTACGAGAAGCTGATAGAGCAGCGCACGACCCACCTCTACTCGACCTGCCCCGCGAAGCCCGGCTCCGTCGCGGCCGAGGCGGCCGGGTAACCTGTCTTCGCCGATGGCCTCGGTCGCAGCCTCCTCCTCGCAGCGCAGATTCGATCTGCGCGTCTCGGACGCCGTGCTCGCGGCCGTCACGCTGATCGTCCTGACCGCGATCTCGGTCTACGTCCGCACGCGCGCGATCTCCGGCTCGTTCTGGATGGACGAGGGCCTGTCGGTCGGCATCGCCTCGCACCCGCTGACCGACATCCCCGGCGTCCTGAGAAGAGACGGCTCGCCGCCGCTCTACTACATGGGCCTCCACCTGTGGATGCAGGGCTTCGGCCGCACCGAGACGGCGGTCCACTGGTTCTCGCTGATCTTCTCGCTGCTGACGATCCCGGGCGCGATGTGGGCCGGCTGGAGCCTGTGGGGCAAGCGCGCCGGCTTCATCGGCGCGGCGATCTGCGCGCTCAACCCCTTCCTCACCTCCTACGGCGAGGAAGCGCGGATGTACTCGCTGATGGCGCTGCTGGCGCTGCTGGCGACCGCCTGCTTCCTGCACGCCTTCGTCTACCGGCGCGGGCGCCGGTGGGTCGTCCTCTTCGGCATCTTCCAGGCGCTGATGCTCTACACCCACAACTGGGGCATCTTCTACGGCCTCGGCGCCTTCGCGGCCGCGCTGCTGCTGCTGTGGAGAAGCGACGAGCGCAAGGCGCTGACGATCGACGGCGCGATCGGCTTCGGCATCCCCGCCGTGCTGTTCCTGCCGTGGCTGCCGACGTTGCTCTTCCAGGCCGGCCACACCGCCGCGCCGTGGGGCAGAGCGCCCCGCTTCGGCGCGCCGATCCAGATCTCGCGCGACCTGATGGGCGGCGACCGCGCCAGCATCGTGATGCTGCTGTGCGGCGGCTTCGGCATCGCCCAGGTCCTGCAGGCGCACAAGGACAAGCGCGACCCGGAGCGGCTGTCGGTCTGGGTCCTGATCGCGATGCCGTTCGTGACGCTCGCGATAGCGTGGATCCTCTCCCAGATAACGCCGGCCTGGGTGTCGCGCTACTTCGCCGTCGCGCTCGCCCCGCTGCTGCTGCTGACGGCGCTCGGCCTCGCCCGCGCCCGCTGGCTCGGCGTCGCCGCGCTCGCCGTGCTGATGATCTTCTGGATAAACCCGAGACCGTTCGTCGACGGCTACAAGAGCAACGTGCGCGACATCGGCGCCGAGGCCGGGTCGCAGATGAGACCGGGCGACCTGGTTATCGTCGGCCAGCCGGAGCAGACGCCGCTGGCGTGGTACTACCTGCCGGCCGGGCTGAGATACGCCGACACCGCCGGTGCCGTCGAGGACCCGCGCCACATGGACTGGGTCGACGCGATGGACAAGTACGAGGCGGCGCAGCCGCGCGACGTGCTGCCGCAGCTGCTCGACGAGCTCAGACCCGGTCAGAAGGTGCTGCTGATGCGCCCCCTCACAGAGGGCGTCGAGAACTGGTCGGCCCCCTGGACCCAGCTCGCCCGGCGCCGGTCGGCGCAGTTCGGTGCGATCCTTCAGGAGCAGGCGGCTCCCGGCGGCACGCTGAGACAGATCGGCGTCGCGCCGCAGTTCTACCGCGGAGCCTCGACGGTCGGCAACGTCGGGATCCTCTACGAGAAGGTCCGCGACACGCCCACGACCCAAGTCCCCTGACGCGCTTCCCTCGGCGCAGACGAACGAACGGATATGACTGAGAACGAGACCACCCCCGCTCCCAAGGACACCCGCCGTCCGTACGTCGTGCTCGGCGGCGGCCCGGCCGGCCTGACGGCCGGCTACCTGCTCGCCAAGCGCGGGGAGCCGGTGATCGTCCTCGAGTCGACCGACCAGGTCGGCGGCATCGCCCGCACCGAGGTGCGCAAGTCGCCCGACGGCGGCGAGTACCGCTTCGACCTCGGCGGCCACCGCTTCTTCACGAAGGTCAGAGAGGTCGACGACCTCTGGCTGGAGATCATGAGAGGCGAGTTCCTGCTGCGCCCGCGCCAGTCGCGCATCTACTGGCGCCGCAAGTTCCTCCAGTACCCGCTGGAGGGCATGGACGTGATCAAGAAGCTCGGCCCGGTCGATCTGACCAAGGCCGGATTCTCCTACCTCTACGCGGCGATCAAGACGAAGGTCCGCCCGCAGAGAGAGGACACGTTCGAGCAGTGGGTCTCCAACCGCTTCGGCAGATACCTCTTCACGCAGTTCTTCAAGACCTACACCGAGAAGGTGTGGGGCGTCCCGACCTCCGAGCTGCGCGCCGACTGGGCCGCCCAGCGGATCAAGGGCCTGTCGTTCTTCTCCGCCGCCAAGGCCGCCTTCTTCGGCAACAAGGGCAACGAGATCAGATCGCTGATCGGCGAGTTCCACTACCCCAGATTCGGCCCCGGCCAGATGTGGGAGAGAATGGTCGAGGAGATCGAGGCGCACGGCGGCGAGGTGCGGATGAACGCGCCCGTCACCAGAATCCTCATCAGAGACGGCGTCGCGACCGGCGTGATCGCCGGCGGCGAGGCGATCGAGGCGACCGCGGTCATCTCATCGCTGCCGCTCGGCACGACGACGAGAATCACCGACCCGGAGGCGCCCGCCGAGGTCCGTGACGCCGGCCGCAACCTGCGCTACCGCGACTTCCTCACCGTCTCGCTCGTGATCGACGGCAGAGACCTCTTCCCGGACAACTGGATCTACATCCACGAGCCGGGCGTCGAGGTCGGGCGGATCCAGAACTTCCGCTCCTGGAGCCCGTGGATGGTGCCGAACGACCACGAGGCGTCGATCGGCATGGAGTACTTCTGCTTCGAGGGCGACTCGCTCTGGAACATGAAGGACGAGGATCTCGTCGAGATGGCCAAGCGCGAGCTCGGCCAGATGGGCCTCGGCGACCCGTCGAGAGTGACGATGGGCTTCGCGACCCGCGTCCACAAGGCCTACCCGGTCTACGACGAGGAGTACGCGAGAAACCTCGAGGTCGTCAAGGAGTGGCTGGCGCAGACCCCGAACCTCGTGCAGGTCGGGCGCAACGGCCTCCACCGCTACAACAACTCCGACCACTCGATGCTGACGGCGATGCGCGCGGTCGACAACCTCGTCGACGGCGCGAACCACGACATCTGGGCCGTCAACGCCGAGGCGGAGTACCACGAGGAGGACGGCTCCTCCTCGAAGGTCAGCGGCCAGGGCGACCGCAACGCGGCCAACCCGTATCCGTACAAGGACGCGCCGCCCGAGAACGAGCGCGAGCAGGCCGCCAAGTCCTCGTAGCCTCCCGCCACACGCGTCTTGCCCGAGAGCCCCGGCCCCGCCGGGGCTCTCGGCGTTCTAGAGGCCGAAGAGGGCGCGGGCGTCGTCCGAGGTCAGCTCGCCGAGCGGGGGCGGGGCGGTGGCGTGGCGGGGCG
>JAEXXR010000242.1 GCA_023405705.1 Actinomycetes bacterium | reverse complement strand
GCGAGGCGGTCACCGGCTCCGAGGTCCGCGCCCAGCAGGCGCGCGACCGCTCGCAGGAGGCGGAGACGGAGCTGCAGGCGCTGGCCGAGCGGCTCGGCCTGGAGCCCGAGCCGGCCGAGCAGGCGCTGCCCGACGACGAGCGCGCCGCGCTGTCGCAGCGGATCGAGAGGCTGACCCGGCGGCGCGAGCAGCTCGGCCCGGTCAACCCGCTCGCGAAGGACGAGTACGACGAGGCGCTCGCGCACGTCGAGGAGCTGGAGCGCCAGCGCAACGACCTCGAGTCGGCGCTGCGCGAGCTGAACACGCTGATCAGGGACACCGACCGCCAGATCCGCGAGACCTTCGAGGAGACCTTCAGCGCCGCGGCGAGAAACTTCGAGCAGCTGGCGCAGCAGGTCTTCCCGGGCGGCCGCGGCAGACTGCGGCTGGTGCGCGAGGACGCCGGCCCGCGCCCGGTGCTCGGCGGCCAGGCGGCCGACGCGAGCGAGGCCGAGGCGGCCGCCGACGCCGCCGAGGCGGAGGCCGACGTCGAGGAGCGCGACGGCGAGGAGGACCTCCACGGCGTCGAGATCGAGATCACGCCGGCCGGCAAGTCGATGAAGCGGCTGACGCTGCTGTCGGGCGGCGAGAAGTCGATGACGGCGCTCGCCTTCCTCTTCTCCGTCTTCCTCGCGAAGCCGTGCCCGTTCTACATCCTCGACGAGGTCGAGGCGGCGCTCGACGACCTCAACATCGACCGCTTCCTGAGACTGCTGCGCGCCTACCGCGACCACGCGCAGTTCATCGTCGTCACCCACCAGAAGCGCACGATGGAGGCGGCCGACAGCCTCTACGGCGTCTCGATGGGCGGCGACGGCATCTCGAAGGTCATCTCCCGCAGACTCCCGCCCGAGCAGGCCGCCGAGGCCGAGACGGCGGGATCAGCGGCTTAGCGCCGCGCCAGGCTCAGCCGCGCGCCTCTTCCCGCCGCGCCCGCTCCGCTGCGCCCCGCTCAGCCCTCGCGCTGCAGCGTCTTCTCGAACCAGTGCGTCGCGAACGGGTTGCCGTTGTAGTCGGCGATCTCGCGATAGCCGCCGGCGTGGTAGAGCGCGACCGCCTCGGGCTGGACGGCGCTCGTGTCCAGCCGCACGCGCTCGTGCCCCAGCTCGTGCGCGATCCGCTCCAGCTCGGCGAGGATCGTGCGCGCGATCCCGCGCCGCCGCGCCCCCGGCACGACGTACATCCGCTTCACCTCGCCCAGCCCGGGCGCGAGCGTCCGCAGCCCGCCGCAGGCGACCGCGACGCCGCGATCCTCGGCCAGCAGGAACGCGCCGCCGGGCGGCTCCAGCTCGTGCGGCTCGACCCAGATCCCCGGCCGCCTGCCGACCGGCGGCTCCACCGGCGAGAAGGGACGGCCGCGCCCGACCAGCTCGGCGCCGTAGGCGCGCAGCAGGCGGGTGGCTTCCGGCGTGTCGGGACTGGTTCGCCGGAACCGGATGGGGGAGGTCTGCACGCTGGTATCGTCGCCGATCCTCATGGCACGCGACTGGCAGGACCTCTTCATCACCCGTGACGGCGCCCCCGCGGCGGCCGCAGACGAACCGGCGCAGCAGGAGAAGCGCCGCGGATTCTTCAAGCGCCTGCGCGAGAACATGCGCAAGACGCGCGAGGCGCTCACGAGCGAGATCAGCTCGACGCTGTTCGAGAACCTCGACGAGGAGACGTGGGAGAAGCTGGAGGAGGCGCTGATCGCGGCCGACGTCGGCGCCCGCACGACCGCCGAGATCGTCGAGCAGCTGGAGCAGGAGGCCGAGCGCGGCGAGCTGGCCGGCGGCGAGCAGCTGACGGCTCGCCTGGTCGAGCTGCTGGCGAACGTCGCGCGCGTCGGCGACAGCCGCATCGACCTGACCGCAGGCCCGACCGTCCTGCTGATGGTCGGCGTCAACGGCACCGGCAAGACGACCTCCGTCGGCAAGATCGCCTGGCACCTGCGCAAGGAGCTGGGCCAGAGAGTGGTGCTCGGCGCCGCCGACACCTTCCGCGCCGCGGCCGTCGAGCAGCTGGAGGAGTGGTCGCGCAGAGCGGGCGTCGAGTTCGTCAAGGGGCCGCAGGACTCCGACCCGGGCTCGGTCGCCTACGAGGCGGTCGCCCAGGGCGTGCGCGACGGCGCCGACGTCGTGATGGTCGACACCGCCGGCCGCCTGCACACGCAGGACAACCTGATGGCCGAGCTGGCGAAGGTCCGCCGCGTGATCTCCAAGCAGATCCCGGACGCGCCGCACGAGATCCTCATCACCGTCGACGCGACGACCGGCCAGAACGGCCTGCGCCAGGCGAAGCTGTTCGCCGAGGCGGTCGACGTCACCGGCATCGTGCTGACGAAGCTCGACGGCACCGCCAAGGGCGGCATCGCGCTCGCGATCGCGCGCGAGCTCGGCATCCCCGTGAAGCTGATCGGGATCGGGGAGCAGCTGGAGGACCTGCGCCCGTTCGACCCCGACGACTTCGCGAAGGCGCTCCTGAGCTGATCGCCGACCGCCGCTCCGGGGCGCCGACCGTCCCGGGGCGCGCTGTTGGCGCCCATCCGCACGCGGCACGCGAGTAGCCTCGGGCGATCACGACAGGCCCTTGGCCCCGACCAGGAGGAGGGACGCCGGCATGGTCACTCGCCCGAACCTGGCGCAGCGCGCGGGACGGTGGAGCGCTGATCACCGTCGGATCGCGATCGGAGGCTGGCTCGCGCTCGTCGTCGCCTGCCTCGTGATCGGCTCCGCGGTCGGCACGCAGCATCTCGCGCAGGAGGACCTCGGCAACGGGGAGTCGCGGCAGGCCGACCAGATCCTCGCCGACGCGGGCTTCGCCGACCGCGCGCCCGAGGAGGTCCTGGTGCAGTCGGAGGACGGCTCGCTGACGATCTCCGACCCGGCCTTCAGAGCGGCCGTGCGCGACGTCACGCGCGAGCTCGACGGCTCCCCGTACGTGATCAACCTGCAGTCGCCACTGCAGCCCGGCAACGCCCAGCTCGTCTCAAGAGATCGCAGCTCGGCGCTGGTGCAGTTCGAGATCAGAGGCGACGAGGACCAGGCGGAGGATCGCGTCGGCCCGATCCTCGACTCGGTCGCCGCCGTCGACGCGGCCCACCCACGGCTGCGCGTCGAGGAGTTCGGCGACGCGAGCGCCAACAAGGCGCTGTCGCAGGCGTTCGAGGACGACTTCCGCAAGGCCGAGTTCCTCTCGCTGCCGGTGACGCTGGCGATCCTGATCGTCGCCTTCGGCGCGCTCGTCGCCGCCGGCCTGCCGCTGCTGCTGGGACTGTCGGCGGTCGCGATCACGCTCGGCCTGCTGGCGCCCGTCAGCCAGTTGTTCCCGGTCGACGAGGCGATCAGCTCGGTGATCCTGCTGATCGGCCTCGCGGTCGGGGTCGACTACTCGCTCTTCTACATCCGCCGCGAGCGCGACGAGCGCGCCGCCGGCCGAGGCAAGGAGGCGGCGCTCGACCTCGCGGCCGCCACCTCGGGACGGGCGGTGCTCGTCTCGGGCTGCACGGTGATGGTCGCGATGGCGGGCATGTACATCACCGGCAACGCGACCTTCCAGGGCTTCGCGACCGGCACGATCATGGTCGTCGCCGTCGCGATGCTCGGCTCGGTCACGGTCCTGCCGGCGATGCTGTCGCTGCTCGGCGACCGCGTCGACAAGGGACGGGTCCCGTTCCTCGGCAGACTGCGCAGATCCGGCTCGGAGTCCGGCTTCTGGTCGGCGATCGTCGGCGCCGTGCTGCGGCGGCCGGTCGTCTCGCTGCTGCTGGCCGGCGGCCTGCTGGTCGTGCTGGCGATCCCGACGCTGCAGCTGCACACCGTCAACTCCGGCGTGCAGGGCCTGCCGCGCGACCTGGCGGTGATGCAGACCTACGACCGCATCCAGGCCGCCTTCCCCGGCGAGCCGATCGCCGCGACGGTCGCGCTGAAGGCGCCGGACGTGACGACGCCGGCGGCGAGAGCGGCGATCGCCGACCTGCGCGCGCGGGCGGTCGCGACCGGGCTGATGCGCGAACCGGTGACGGTCACCGACAGCCCCGACGGGCAGGTGGCGGCGATCGACGTCCCGCTCGTCGGCAACGGCACCGACGACGCCTCCGACCGCGCGCTGCAGGAGCTGCGCGGGACGATCGTCCCGCAGACGGTCGGGCGGCTGCCCGAGGCGCAGGCGCCCGTCACCGGCCTCACCGCGAACTCCTACGACTTCAACCAGCTGATGAAGGAACGGGCGCCGTGGGTGTTCGTCTTCGTGCTGTCGCTCGCCTTCCTGCTGCTGATGGTCACGTTCCGCTCGATCGTGATCCCGGCGAAGGCGATCGTCCTCAACCTGCTGTCGGTCGGCGCGGCCTACGGCGTGCTCGTGTGGATCTTCCAGGACGGCCATCTCGAGTCGCTGCTCGGCTTCACCTCGATCGGCGGGATCACGTCGTGGCTTCCGCTGTTCCTGTTCGTCGTCCTGTTCGGGCTGTCGATGGACTACCACGTCTTCATCCTCACGCGGGTGCGGGAGGGCTACGACCGCGGCATGCCGACCGAGGAGGCGGTCTCGCACGGGATCCGCGCGACCGCCGGCGTCGTCACGAGCGCGGCGGCGGTGATGGTCGGCGTCTTCGCGATCTTCGCGACGCTCAGCTCGATCGACTTCAAGATGATGGGCGTGGGCCTGTCGGTCGCCGTCCTGCTCGACGCGACGATCGTCCGCGCGGTGCTGCTGCCCGCGAGCATGAAGCTGCTCGGCGACTGGAACTGGTACCTGCCGCGCTGGCTGCAGTGGCTGCCGCAC
>JAEXXR010000233.1 GCA_023405705.1 Actinomycetes bacterium | reverse complement strand
GCCTGCCCCCGCGGCGCCGTTCCCGCCGCTGCCGCCGTCGTCGTCCCCGATCTCGATCGCGCAGGTGCGGGCGCCGCTGTGGCGGATCACGTTCGTCGTCCCCTCGCGGACGGCCCACGCCAGCACCGCCTCGACGTCGGCGGGCAGCTCGCCGCCGGGCTCCTGCACGCGCATCTCGATGCCGGCGGCGTCGAGCGCGATCCGCGCGCCGGCCAGCTCGCCGGCGAGCGTCGGGCGGCGGTAGCCGGAGACGGTCTCGCGCACCTCGCCCAGCGCGGCGCGCGCGACCCGCTCGAGGTCGCCGAGGTGGCGTCTCGCCTCCTCCTCGCGGCCGGGCAGCAGCCGCCCGGCCAGCTCCGCCTTCAGCGTGATCACCGAGAGGCTGTGGCCGAGCAGGTCGTGGAGGTCGCGCGCGAACCGCTCGCGCTCGGCCTCGACGGCGAGCTCGCGGATCCGCTCGTGGGCCGCCTGCAGCTGCCGGTTGGCGTGCAGCAGCCGCCCGAGCGCGAGCATCAGCGCGCCGACGCCGAGCGTGCTTATGCCGATCGAGACGGCGGTCTCCAAGCCCTCGCCGAGGTTGAGCCCGACCGCCAGCGCGACGAACGCGACCCACAGCGCGCCGGCCTCCTTCGCCTCCAGGTGGACGGCGGAGATCACCGAGCCGTAGGTGAAGAGGATCGCCCACGTCGGCGAGACGACGAGCGTCAGCACGATCCCGGCGACGGTGATCGCGCCGATCGCGATGCGGACCCTCCCGCCGCCGCAGCTCGGCGCGCCGGTGCCGACCCCGTACAGGTAGGCGGCGAGCGCGACGCCGAACAGCACGACCGTCAGCGCGACTCTCCAGGGCGTCTGCGAGGAGGTGGCGGTGTTGACGATCGGGATCGCCAGCCAGCCCATCCCGAGCGCGATGCCGGCCCATTGGCCCGCCGTGCTCTGGCCCTCCTCGTAGAAGGGGCCGCCCGGCTCCGACAGGGGGAAGCGCTTGTCGCTCACGTCCGGCAGCGTACGACGGCGCCGGTGCCGCGCGGAAGTGGCGGCCGTCCTGACCTGACCATGACATCCGTCACGGGTCGCGGCGGAAGCGCGGCCGCGAGCCGGTGCGATACTCAGGGAATGTCGATCGAGACGCCAGAGGACCTCGCGGGGCTGAGAGCGGCGGGAGCCGTCGTCGCCGCGACGCTCAGAGCCTGCCGCCAGGCCGTCCGGCCGGGCATCACCACCGCCGACCTCGACGCCGTCGCCGCGCGCACCTTCGCCCGCCACGGCGCCCGCTCCGGCCCGTGGCTGACCTACCGCTTCCCCGGGACGATCTGCATCTCGGTCAACGACGAGGTCGTCCACGGCATCCCCGGCCAGCGCCGCCTGCGCGACGGCGACCTCGTCAAGATCGACGTCACCGCCGAGCTGAACGGCTACTACGCCGACGCCTGCGTCTCGGTCCCGGTCGGCAAGCCCAAGCCGGCCAGCGCCCGGCTCGCCGCCGCCTCCCAGGCGGCGCTGCGCAGAGGGATCGACGCCGCCCGCGCCGGCGCGCCGCGCAGCGCGATCGGCGCCGCCGTCGAGGCCGAGGTCGAGAAGCGCGGCTTCAGCGTGATCCGCGAGCTGACCGGCCACGGCATCGGCAAGAGACTGCACGAGCAGCCCGACGTGAAGAACTGGCCCGACCCGGACGACGACGAGCCGCTGACCGAGGGGCTCGTGATCACGATCGAGCCGATGATCTCCGCCGGCTCGCCCGAGATCGCCGAGCTCGACGACGGCTGGACGCTCGTGACGCTCGACGGCGCCCGCTCGGCCCACTTCGAGCACACGCTCGTGATCCGCAGAGACGAGCCCGCGCTCGTGCTGACCGCCTGAGGCGGCGCCGCTCACGCCCTCCGGGGTCCTAGGATGTGGGGCATATGGGCGAGCAGCATCAGGCCGACGGCGAGCTGACGATCGACGAGCTGGCGCGCGTCACCGGGATGACGGTGCGCAACATCCGCGCGCACCAGTCGCGCGGCCTGCTGCCGCCGCCGGAGGTGCGCGCCCGCACCGGCTACTACGGGCCCGAGCACGTCACCCGCCTCGGCTTCATCCAGGACATGCAGGCCGAGGGCTTCAACCTGAAGGCGATCGAGCGGCTCGTCAACACCTCGCCGGGCGGCGACCAGCTGCTCGACTTCGGCCGCGCCGTCCTCAACGCCTTCGGCGACGAGGAGCCGGAGCTGATCACGCGCGCCGAGCTGGAGGAGCGGATCGGCGGGCCGGACGCGAAGGCGCTGAAGAAGGCGGCCCGCCTCGGCATCATCAGACCGATCGCCGACGGCACCTACGAGGTCCCGAGCCCGACGCTGCTGCGAGCCGGCGCCGAGCTGGTGCAGATGGGCGTCCCGGCGATGCACGCGCTCGCCGTCGCCGACCAGATCCAGCGCAACACGAAGGCGATCGCCGAGGCGTTCGCGAGACTGTTCATCGTCGACCTCGCGGGCGGCAACATCGACCCGGAGCGGCGCACCGCGGAGGAGTGGGAGCAGCTCTCCGCCGCGCTCGCCGCGCTGCGCCCGCTCGCGACCGAGGCGGTCGCCGCCGGCTTCCAGCAGGAGATGTCGCGCGTCGTCGAGAAGCAGCTGCAGAAGGTGCTCAAGCACCCCGAGGTGCTGAAGCGCCCCGAGGTGCTCAAGCGCCTGGCCGGCTGAGCCGCGGCCGCCCCTGCGGCGCCCGCCGGCCGGCCCGGATCAGGCCTCCGCGACTAGCGTGCCGGTGAGCGCCGGCGTGAAGCCGAGTCTGCCGACGAAGTCGACTCTCGCGCCGATGTTGAAGCCCATCTGCAGGCAGTTGGCGGTGACCGTCGTGACGGCGAGGCCTAGCTGCCCGGCCGGGAACGGCAGGATGCTGACCGAGGCTAGTCTGCCTAGCGGCACCGGCTGCGCCAGCGTCACTAGCGTCGAGGAGCTGCCGCCGACGTAGAAGCCGCAGCCGACGTTGGCGACGTTCACGTGCGCGCCGTCGACGGGGATCGTCAGTCTCGCCGCGATCGCCGTCATCTGGTCGAGCGTGTCTAGTAGCGCGTCGAAGGCGATCGTCCAGGCGGCCGTCTGGGTGATCGCGTACGGGCAGCCGGTGAGGATCGCGTCACCTCTGGCTATCGTCATCACGCTGCCGGCGATCGTCGCTCTCAGCGTCGACGTCGTGCAGCTCATCGTGTACGTCCCGGCTCCGGTTAGGAGTCTGAACGTGAAGTCCCCCGATATCCCGAACGATCTCGTCTCGTTCAGGAGGAACTTTAGGTTCTGCGGCGTCGTCGGGGCCGTCGTTGAAGTGACGGCCGACCCGCCGCTCCCCGCGGGCGCCCCGACGGCGAGCGCCGCCACGGCTGCGAGGGCTGCCAGGAGCGCCAGTCCGGCGCGAACTGCGATGGTCATCGCGACCTCCATCTGGTGGGAAACGCGTACGTTCGCGATTCAACAGCGGAGGCCCGCGCCCGCGCCAGCGACGCGAGTGCGCGCGTGCGCCAACTCGTCAATGCACGCAGTGCACCATATGTGCGTTACAACGCACATATGGGCGAAATTTCGCCCATTCTGCTCTAGCCTGAAGTGATGGACCTCGCTCGGGCTCACAGCGCCGTCTCGCCGGGACTGGCGGGGGACGTCCTCGTCACGCTCGCGAACACGACGCGGCCGTTGACCGGCCGCGAAGTCGCGCGAATCGCTCCACGCGGCTCCGCGCGGGGTGTTCAGTCGGCCCTGGACCGTCTCGTCGACCAGGGAATCGTCGAGCGCAACGAGGCGGGCCGCGCACTGCTCTACACGCTCAACCGCGACCATGTCGCCGCGCCGCTGGCAGTGGCGCTCGCGCAGCTCCGCGCAACGCTCGTCGATCGCATCCGCGACGAGATCGCCGGGTGGCCCGTCGCGGCGCACCAGGTGTCGCTGTTCGGTTCGTTCGCTCGCGGTGACGGCGGTGTCGCCAGCGACATCGATCTGCTCGTCGTACGTCCGGCCGGTGTCTCCGGGGACGATGAGCAGTGGCGTGCGCAGCTCGACGCTCTCTCGCGCCGGGTGGAGCGCTGGAGCGGCAACCTCGCAAGCATCGTGGAGATTCCGCTGCCCGATCTCGCCCGGCTTCGTCGTGAGCGGCCGCCGGTCGTCGGCGAGCTGATCGCGGACGGCATCGTGCTGATCGGCCCGGCGATCGCCGAGCTGCTCGGAGGCCGGGAGTGAGCGGCCGCGGCGGTCGCACCCAGACGTGCACTGCCGCAGACGCTCGCACCCGGCTCATGCACGCACGCAAGTTCCTCGAGGTCTCGGAGCTGGTCGCGACGGAGGAGCCCGACAGCCCGGAGTCGGCGAACGTCGCCGCGTCGCTGGTGGTCCTCGCCGGCATCGCGGCCTCCGATGCAGCCTGCTGCGCGGTCCTGGGCCGCCGGGCGCGGGGGCAGGATCACCGCTGTTGCGCTGAGCACCGCGTCCGTGCGCGCGGAACGGACGCGGCGAACCAGGCGCTACGTGAACTTCGGCAGCGGGCCCTTGGCGTCCTTGACCAGCATGCCGCGGTACATCTTGCGAACCTGCGACGGGTTGCTGGCGGCGAGGTTGCGGACCTCGCGGCGGTCGCGGCGGAGGTTGTACAGCTCCGGTCTGCCGCCCTGGGAGTCCGCGACGTAGGACCAGTTCTTGTCGCGTGCGAAGACGATCGAGCTGTAGGCGCCGGTGACGTAGTCGCGTCTCTTCTTCGGCTGTCTGCCCTCCAGCAGCGGCAGCAGGTTCGCGCCGTCCATCCAGCCGGGGCGCTTGACGCCCGCTGCGGCGAGGAGGGTGGAGGCGACGTCCTCGGTCTGCGAGAAGTAGTCGGTCGCTCTGCGCGCGCCCTTGCCGGAGGGGTCGCGGATCATCATCGGCACCTGGATCAGCTCCGGGTGCAGCTCCCAGGCGAACTTGGCGACGTAGCCGCGCTCGCCGAGCAGGAAGCCGTGGTCGGAGAGGAACATGACGACTGTGTCTCTCTCCAGGCCCAGCTCGTGGAAGCGCTGCATGAAGTTGCCGAACCAGCGGTCGGCCATCGTCAGCTCGGCGTAGTAGAGCGATCTCATCGCGCGCACGTCGGCGGCGCTGAGGCCGTTCGACTTCGCGGTGCCGTTCAGCACGGTGCCGGGCTGCCAGGCACGCTCGTAGCTGCCGCCGTGCAGCTCGAGGTATCTCTTCGGCGGATCCCACGGCTCGTGCGGGTCGAAGCAGTCGATCGCGACCGCGAACGGTCTCTTCGAGCGATGGCCCTCCTCGATCAGCCTCATCGCGGAGGTGAAGACGCGCGCCGGCAGGTAGTCGTCCTCTCTTCTGACCGACAGCTGGTTGGCCAGGTACTGGCGCATCTTCTGGCCGGAGGAGGAGTTGAGGATCTTCGGCGCGACCCACTTCGCCAGCTCCGCGTCGCTGATCAGCGACTGGTCGGCCGTGACGGTGCCGGTCTGGCCCTTGATCGGGACGTATCTGTCGAAGTCGCGCTGGAAGGGCTTCTGCGAGTCGACCATCACCCACGGCGTGTCGGAGACGTAGCCGGTCCAGTAGCCGGCCCGTCTGAGCGTCGAGATCAGGTTCTCGTCGGGGACGGGCTGCCAGCCGGGCGTGCCGGGCATGTCGGCCGGCTTCTGCCAGTCGCGGAACGGGAAGAGGCGGCTGCCGCCGAAGATCGTCGCGCGCGCCGGCCCGGTCGGGAACGACTCGGGGAAGCACTGCGTGAAGCGCAGCGACTCGCGTCCGAGCGCGTCGAAGTTGGGCGTGTGGGCGTTGCGGCGGCCGTAGATGCCGAGCGCGTCGGCGCGGATCGAGTCGACGATCACGAGCAGGAGGTTGGGGACCTCGCCCTTCTTGACCCTTCTCGCGAAGCGCGCGGGGTGGCGCGGCTTGGCGGCGACGGTCGCGGCGACGGGCCGGGAGGCGCTGGCGGAGCTGCCGCCGTCGTTGCCGCAGCCGGCCAGTCCGAGGACCCCGACGCCCGCGGCGCCGGCGCCCGCGCGGCGCAGCAGTTCTCGTCGATCGATCTCGTTGGACATTCAGCCTCCGGCGGCTCGGGTCGCTTCTCGGGGGTGGACCAAGGCCGGGACGGCCAGTCCTCGGTTCCAACCCTTAGGGGCCGCGAAGGATGCGGCGAACGGCCCATGTTAGGAGAGACGTCCGGCGGACCCCGCCGCCGGAGGGCGGCGGGGAGGGGACCGGTCAGCCCGCGGACTGCGCTGCGCGCGGGTTCGGCAGCGGCGTCAGCTTCGGCTCGATCTGGGCGCGCAGGTGCTCGAACGCGGGCGGCAGCACGAGCGACTCGCCGAGCCGCTCGAGCGGCTCGTCGCTGGTGAACCCCGGGCCGAGCGTCGCCAGCTCGAACAGCACGCCGCTCGGCTCGCGGAAGTAGACGCTTCTGAACCAGAAGCGGTCGACGAGGCCGGAGGTGTGGCGGCCGGCCTGCGTGACGCGCTCGTTCCAGGCGGCGATGTCGTCGTCGTAGCTGGCGAAGGCGACGTGGTGGACGGTGCCCGCGCCCTGCAGGCCGCGCTCCTCCGGCGCCTGGTCGTAGGCGTAGAAGCCGCCGCGCTTCTCCCCGCGCGCCTCCCAGTGGAGCCGCTCGTCGTTCTCGGGCGTGAAGCCGAGCACGTCGCCCAGCAGCGCGGCCGAGCGCTGCGGCGCGGCGCTGTAGGCGCGCACGCCGGCGAAGCCGCGGATCGCGTGCTCGGCCGGGACGTCCGGGCTGTTCGCGGTCAGCGGCTCGTCGCCGCTCTCGTCGACGATCAGCTCGTAGCCGAGGCCCTCGGGGTCGGCGAAGCGCAGCGCACCGGGGCCGTCGCCCACCCGCTCGCTCTCGACCTGCTCGTCGGCCAGTCGCAGCCGCCAGAAGTCGAGCGACGCCTCGGACCCGACGCGCAGCACGATCGTGTGGATCATCCCCGCGCCGGCGCGGCCGGGGCGGGCGCCGGGGTACTCGAAGAAGGTCAGGTCGGCGCCGGGGCTGCCCTGCTCGTCGGCGTAGAAGAGGTGGTAGACGGACGGGTCGTCCTGGTTGACGGTCTTCTTGACCATCCGCAGGCCGAGCACGCGCACGTAGAAGTCGACGTTGCGCGCGGCGTCCCCGGTGATCGAGCTGATGTGGTGAATGCCTTCGAGCTGCACGTCGGCCTCCGATGCGAGAGTTGATTGCGCAAACAACTATATCAGTCTGGCCACGGCGGGCGGGCCGCGATCGCATCACTGCGGATCCGGAGGCGGCAGGCGCCCCCAGATCCGCGACGATCCGGTCGGCATCGGGGTACGTACCCGATCTATGCGCGTGCTGGTGACAGGAGCGACGGGCTACGTCGGCGGGCGGCTGGTCGAGCGGCTCGGCGGCGAGCGCGCGGCGGGCGGCGCGAGCGGGCTGCGGC
>JAEXXR010000213.1 GCA_023405705.1 Actinomycetes bacterium | reverse complement strand
TCGCGGAAGGAGTGGTTCTGCGCCGGGTCGAGCACCTCGAGCAGGGCCGCGGACGGGTCGCCGCGCCAGTCGGCGCCGACCTTGTCGACCTCGTCGACGGTCATCGCGAAGTGGACCGTGATCTGGTCGCGGACCTCCTGCGGGACGTCGTCGAGGTCGCCGCGGTTGCGCTCCGGCAGGATCACGTCGGTGAGGCCGGCGGCGTGGGCGGCGAGCACCTTCTGCTTCACCCCGCCGATCGGCAGCACGCGGCCCTGCAGCGTCACCTCACCGGTCATGCCGACGGTGTGCTTGACGGCGCGGCCGGAGAGCAGCGACGTCAGCGCGGTCACCATCGTGACGCCGGCGCTGGGGCCGTCCTTCGGGATCGCGCCGGCCGGCACGTGGACGTGGAACTCGCCGTGGTCGTCGAAGACGTGCTCGTCGATCCCCAGCTCGGCCGTATGGCCGCGCACGTAGCTGAGCGCGATCCGCGCCGACTCCTTCATCACGTCACCGAGCTGGCCGGTCAGCACGAGGCCGTCTCTGCCCGGCATCCGCACCGCCTCGACGAACAGCACGTCGCCGCCGGTCCCGGTCACCGCCAGGCCGGTCGCGACGCCCGGCACCGCCGTGCGGATCGCGGCCTCCTGGAAGAACTTCTGGCGGCCGAGCGCGTCGCGGACCGCGTCGAGGTCGATCGTGACCGGCGCCTGCGCGGTGCCGGAGGCGATCTTCGTCGCGGTCTTGCGCAGGACAGTCCCGAGCGTGCGCTCCAGCTGGCGGACGCCGGCCTCGCGCGTGTACTCGGTCGCGACCTGCTCCAGCAGCGCGTCGGAGATCTCGACCTCCTCGGGCCGCAGGCCGTTGCGCTCCAGCTGCCGCTTCCACAGGTAGCCGCGGGCGATCGCCGTCTTCTCGGCGGTCGTGTAGCCGTCGAAGCGGATCACCTCCATGCGGTCCAGCAGCGGGCCCGGGATCGAGTCCGCCACGTTCGCGGTCGCGAGGAAGAGGACGCCGGAGAGGTCGAGCTCGAGGTCGAGGTAGTGGTCGCGGAAGGAGTGGTTCTGGGCCGGGTCGAGGACCTCCAGCAGGGCGGCGCTCGGGTCGCCGCGCCAGTCGGCGCCGACCTTGTCGACCTCGTCGAGCATGATCACCGGGTTCATCGTCCCGGCGTCGCGCAGGGCGCGCACGAGGCGGCCCGGCAGCGCGCCGATGTAGGTGCGGCGATGGCCGCGGATCTCGGCCTCGTCGCGGACGCCGCCGAGCGACATGCGCACGAACTCGCGGCCGGTCGCCTTCGCGATCGACTCGCCGATCGAGGTCTTGCCGGTGCCGGGCGGGCCGATCAGGGTCAGGATCGCGCCGGAGCGCTTGTCCTCTCTGATCCCGCGGTCCTGGCGCAGCTTGCGTACCGCCAGGTACTCGGTGATCCGCTCCTTGACGTCGTCGAGGCCGGCGTGGTCGGCGTCGAGGACCGCCCGCGCGGCGACGGGGTCGAGCTTCTCCTCGGAGGTTCTGCTCCAGGGGATCGCGACGAGCCAGTCGAGGTAGCTGCGGATCGTGCCGGCCTCGCCCGACTGCTCGCCGAGCCGCTCCAGCCGCGACAGCTCCTTCTCCGCCTGCTCTCTCGCGTGGTCGGGCATCCCCGCCTCGGCGATCTTGCGGCGGTACTCGTCGACGACGTTGGCGTCGTCCTCACCGAGCTCCTTGCGGATCGAGTCCATCTGTCTGCGCAGGAAGTACTCGCGCTGCTGTCTCTCGGCGCCCGACTGGACGTCGTCGCGGATCCGCTGGCGGACCTGCAGCTCGGCGAGCCGCTCGCGCTGGTATCTGAGCGCCAGCTCCAGGCGGTCGGTGACGTCGAGCGTCTCCAGCAGCTGCACCTTCTGCTCGAAGGTGAGGTCGGGGGCGTAGCCGGAGGTGTCGGCGAGCGTGCCGGGCTCGGTGATCGCGCGCACGAACGCCTGGATGCGCCCGTCGTCGCCGCGCAGCTCGAGCAGCTCCTCGACGACGGCGCGGTACTCGCGCTCCAGCGCGCGCGTGCGGCCGTCGACCGGCTCGTCGTCGGGCCGCTCCTCGACCTCGACGTAGAGCTTGCCGTCCGGCGCGGTGTGGGCGGCGCCGGCGACGCCGCGGTAGAGGCCGTTGAGGGTGACGCCCTTCGCCCCGCCGGGGAGGCGGACGTGCTCGACGACGTCGGCGACCGTGCCGACGTCGGCGAAGTCGGTCTCGTGGCGCGGGACGAGCAGGACCCGCTCCTCGCTGCCGACGTCGACGGTGAGGGTCAGCGTCATGTTGGGGAAGACGACGGCGTCTTCCAGTGGGACGAGCAGAAGTCGGCTCATGCGCTGCGTCACTTCCTGTCGATCAAACTTACGATTGGTAAGCGAGTATAGCCCGTGTCATCTGATGTGAGTCAAGTTCGCTCAAGTTTTGCACGATCGCCCGTGTGGGGGCGAGATTCCGCCGTTGCGCGGTTGGGGGTTGCGCGATCTGGAAAGATCGGTGGCGATGAGCGCTAGAGAGCCGGACCAGAATCCCGCCGAGGGCGCCGCCGGCGAGCCGCACGACGTGCTCGCCGCGGACGAGTTCCCCGGTCCCTCGCCCGACGCGGCGATCCACCAGGGCCCCGTCGAGCTGCCCGAGCCGCCCGGCGGCGAGGAC
>JAEXXR010000441.1 GCA_023405705.1 Actinomycetes bacterium | reverse complement strand
CCGTTGTTGACTCTCTGGTTGACGAGATCGCTCTCGGTGTTGCCGCCGAGCAGGTCGACGGCGAGCTGAGCGGCGTTCTCGGCCTCGGGCTTGATCGCCTTGTAGATCGTCATGTACTGGTCGCCGGCGACGATCCGCTGGATGCCGGCGAGCTCGGCGTCCTGGCCGGTGGTCGGACGGGTCGAGGGGTCGACGCCGTTCGATCTCATCGCCGCGATCGCACCGCCGGCGGTGCCGTCGTTGGCGGCGTAGACGCCGACGAAGCCGTCTCTGCCGAGCGAGGTGATCGCCTGCTCCATCTCCGTCTGCGCTCTGTCGGGCGACCAGTCCGGCGTGTCGTACTCCTTGCCGATTCTGTAGTCGCTGGTGTCGAGGACGCTGTGCGCGCCTCTCTTGAACAGCGCGGCGTTCGGATCGGTCGGCGCGCCGTTGATCATCACGAGGTCGCCGCTGTCTCTCCCCATTCTTCTGAGGCCCTCGATCAGCGTTCTCGCCTGGAGTCTGCCGACCTCCTCGTTGTCGAAGGAGATGTAGTAGTCGATGTCGGCGTTCTCGATCGCGCGGTCGTAGGCGATCACGCCGATGTCGGACTGCTTGGCGCGGGTCGCGATCGCGGCCGCGGCTCTGCCGTCGACCGGGTCGAGCACGAGCACTCTCGCGCCGTTGGTGATCGCGGCCTCCGCCTGCGACTGCTGCTTGGAGGCGTCCTGCTCGGCGTTGGAGTAGATGACCTCGCAGTCCGGGCAGAGCTCTCTCATCTTCGCCTCGAACAGCGGGCGGTCCTGCGATTCGTAGCGGGCGGTCTTGTTCTCCGGCAGGAGCAGCGCGATCTTGCCGCTCTCGCCGCCGCCCCCGGTGCTGGTCGTGGCTGCGGCGCCTCCGCCGGCCGTGGTTCCGTTGTCGCCGTCGTCGCTGCCGCACGCGGCCAGCGCGCCGACGCTCAGCACCATGGCGGCGATGAGCGCGAGGATGCGGACGTACCTGCTGTGCATGCTGCGTACCTCCTCCTGCCGTTGATTTACCCGGCTTGCTGCTGTGCTTCTCCTGCGGTCGTGAACGTGAAGCCGTCGAACCCGTCGGCGTCGCGCAGGACGAGCGCGGCTGCGCCGAGCACCTCGGCGCGGCGGCCGAGCACCCCGGCGACGATCTCGACATCCCCTCCGGCGGCGGGCACGGCGTGTCGCGCGAGCTCGTCGCGCAACGGGTCGAGGAGCACGTCCCCGGCCGCGCTGAGGTCTCCGCCGACGATCACCTTCGCCGGATTCAATGCATTGCAAACCTGTGCGACGACGACCCCGATCGCCCGTGCGGCGTCGCCGATCACGCGCTGGCAGGCGCGGTCGCCATCGCGTGCATGCGCGATGACCTGCTCGATCGTCAGCTGCTCGTCGTGCTCCCTGCGACGCGCAGTGTCGATCAGCTCCAGGACCGCCCGCGTCGAGGCGACCGTCTCGAGGCAGCCGCGGTTGCCGCAGCGGCAGAGCGCCCCGTGCTCGTCGACCATCGAGTGACCGATCTCGCCGGCGATCCCGTGCGCGCCGGTGTACAGCTCGCCGCCGAGCACGAGCCCGCCGCCGATGCCGCTGGCGACCTTCACGTAGACGAAGTCGTCGACGCCGCGGCCGGCGCCCCACGTCAGCTCGGCGAGCGCGCCGAGGTTGGCGTCGTTGGCGGTCGCGACGGGAAGGTGGAGGCGGCGCTGGAGCTCGTCGGCCGGCCTGATCCCGATCCAGCCGGGCAGGATCGACGAGGAGCCGACCTCGCCGGTGGCGTTCTCGATCGGCCCGGGGACGCCGAGGCCAACGCCGATCAGCTCACGCCCGGCGACTCGCGCCTCCTCCAGCGCCTGCTCGGCGAGCGCGACCGCCGCGTCGAATCCCTGCGTCGCGCTCTGCTCGGTCTCGGTCGGCTGCTCCAGGTCGGCGAGGATCGCGTGCGCGAGGTCGGCGACGAGCACGCGCACGTGCTGCTTGCCGAAGTCGATCGCCAGCACCGCGCCGGCGGTTCGTTCGAGTCCCAGCAGAACCGGTGGACGGCCGCCCTGCGGCCCGGCGCCGTCGACCTCGCGTTCGGAGACGAGGCCCCGCGCCTGCAGCTCGGCGACGAGCGTCGAGACGGTCGAGCGGCTGAGGCCGGTCCGCCGCGCCAGCTCCGCGCGGCTGATCAGACCGGCGCGCCGCAGCTCGGCGACGATGCGACCGCGGTTGCGCTCGCGCAGCGACGCCAGCGACCCGCTGGGGTCCCTCCTCTCCATGAAGAGGTGCGTACCCAGCTGCACACGCGGTTTGTCCCGACCTCGTCAGAACTAACCGGATTCCAACAAACGGCGTGTTGCAGATACGACAGAGGGGCGGCGCCGTCGGCACCGCCCCTCCGGGCCTGCTCGATGTCCGGCCCGGCCTCAGCCGGCGGCGGTCATCGCTTCTTCGACGTGGCTCTTCTGGCCGCTCTTCTCGCGCCGCCGCAGCCGGCGATCTGCATCTTCTGCAGGCGCGAGATCACTCTGCCGTTCTGGCCACGGAAGTCGAGCTTCGCGCTCATCCCCCGTCTCACTCTGGCCGAGCAGAGGTTGCCGATCGTGCCGATCGGGCCGCTTCTGCCGGCGACGAGGTTGAGCGTGAACTTCGTGATCGGCACGTCCGGGACGGTGTCGAAGGTCGTCGCGAGCGTGAGGTCTCGTGGGATCGTGACTCTGCCCGTGACGTCGATGTCGACCTGCCCCTTCAGCGCCACCACCAGGTCCGGAATTCTCCGTGCCGGGTTTCTGACGAAGTACGCCTTGCCCCGCAGCGGGTCCCGCAGCAGCGGCGTGATCGCGGTCGCCGTGCCGATCGCGAGGCTCTCGGGGCATCTGCCGGCCTGGAAGACCGCCAGCGCGCACGAGTTTCTGTTGATGACAGGCAGCCGGGCGTTGATGTTGTCCGGCAGGTTGACTCTGACCGATCTCATGTTCGACTGACCGGGCGTCATCTTGATCACCGTCTGGAACGGCACGGTGATGCCGGGCCGCGTGCGCCCTCTGCCGCCGATCTTGAGCGACATCTTCGGTCTGAACGGCATCCCTGCGCAGTTGCCTACCTGGAAGCGCGAGCTGACGTTCGCGACCGCGCCGGCGACCGACTGGATCTGCGCGCCGACGCTCTTCCGGGCGCAGCTGGTCGGAGCAATGATGAAGCCCGGCTTGTCCACCTTGATCGTGATCTTGCGGATCTGCAGCGGGAAGCCGTCGAGGATCGTCGGCAGCGGGTCGGAGATCACCGACAGCCGAGCGTTGTTGCGGTCGACGTTGACCGCGGCGCGGACCACGACCGTCCCGAGGTTGA
Source organism: Actinomycetes bacterium (assembly GCA_023405705.1). The sequence goes on along the minus strand of JAEXXR010000441.1, from coordinate 8,254 downwards.
ACGGACCGGCGATGACCGGCACGACGATCGACATGCCGAACGGCGCGCCCTTGTACGGACCGGTTATGTGCACCCGGCCGTTGACCGTGAACGGGTTCGGCCCCTGACCCGCAGACGTGATCGCAGTGCCGATCTGCGAGTCGGCACCGCAGGTGCCTGCGTTCGCCTGGATGTCGGAGCAGAGCTCAGACGAGGCGATTCTGCCGGTGAGCCCCTCAGGCAACTCGACCGTCATGCTGCGGAACTTCTGGTCGTGGTCGCCGCGCGCGAACGTGCCGATCAGCGGCGACGAACCCCCAGCGATCGGATTCAGCACGCCGGCGACGAATGACGGCGAGAACGTCTCCGGAGCACACGGTCTGCCGTCCGGCGTCTGCGTGATCTGGATCGTGCTGGTCGAGACCGCCGGCGTGTCGACGCCGTACGCGGTGAACGCCCCGGTCGCCGTCGCCGGCCCGCAGGTCGACGGGTTCACGAGCGCGGCTCGCGGCCCGCCCTTGAAGCGGAGTCTCAGGTTGCTGAACGGGAACGGCGGGTTCTCGTCGAACGTCGCCGTCAGCTGCCCGGTCTGCGCGTCACGCGCGACTCTGCCCGGGATCTTGAACTCGAGGCCCGGGTAGCGCAGCACCATGAAGAGACGGACCGTGTCGCCAGGCAGCGGTCTCCCGAGGAAGACCTCGCCGGCGAGCGGCCCCGGCAGCACCGGGGTCGTCACCGTCGCGCTCGCGACCTTCGAAGCGGCCGGACATCTGACGTCGGCATCGGATCTGTAGCCGAACTCCGCGTCGTCGCAGCCGAGCAGCCCGTCAGCCGACGGCGGCGACAACACCGTTCCCGGCGGCATGGTGACGACGGCGTCGCGCATCGCCGGAGTCCCGAGTCCGCCGGGATCGTCGTTCTGCGGGATGTCGATGTCGACCGTGTACCCGGCCGGCGTCCCGGCGCGCGGCGAATCGCTTCTGACGGTGATCTTCGGCTCGAAGACAAGCTGGTCGCAGCCCGTCGGCGGACTTCTCGTGCTGTATGAGTCGTGCTTCCACACGCCGGGGTTCTGCCACGAGTCAACGGCGATCGTGGTGGTGGCAGGTCCGGCAGAGCAGTCCGTCGGGTTCGTCAGGAACGGTCTCTCCGGCGTCGAGACCGAGCACGGCGGCATCCACGTCGTGACGAACGACCCGCCGTCACACGCGCGTCTGTCGTCATGAGCTCTCGCAGCGGGCACGCCCCAGAGCGTGACCGCCACTTCAGCCACGGGCAGGCCCTGCGAGATTCTCTCCGCGTTGATGCGCAGTCTGTAGTCCCCGGAATCGTTGACCGACGCGTACATGTGCGTCGGCACCTTGTCGACCGCTATGCCGAAGTCGGCCAACTGACCGAACGCCGGCTCGAGGTTGTAGACGGCGTACTCGAGCGTCTCGCCGGTGCTTCCCCCGGCGGACCGCGTGACGATCCGCGCTATCCCGACTTGGCTGCTCAACGGGCACGCGCCCTGCCCGAACTGCCCAGACGAGATCAGCCCGAAGTTGGGTCGCGGGCACTTCGCCGGCGCTTCCGGGTTCCCGACGAACCCCAACGGCAGGTCGACGATGATGTCGCGCACGCCCTCGTCGGGAACCACCGCGGGTGTGAGGTTGAATCTGAACGCCGTCATCGCCTCGGGCGGGCGCGCGCCCGCCTGCGTGACGGGATTGCCCGTGTCGGGGTTGAGCGTGTCCGCTATGAACGAACCGGGTTCCAGGCCGAACTCCGCGTACGCGGGCGAGGCCGCAACCAACGATCCGGCGCACATCAACGCGACAATGGCAGAGCGCTTCCCGATCCACGCGGTTGCGCGCTGCCGGCCGGACTCACGACGACTGCTCCGCAAGCTCATCGTCTTCCTCCTCTCGACGGCGTTGCGGAGTTCCGCAGCACGAGCGTGAGCGTCGGCGTCGACGCTCTTCCAGCGATCGTCGCGCGCACGCGGACGGTGAGCCGCTTGCGCTTGACGAGTTCCTTGCGCGCCGCTCTGGAGAGTCTGAGCGGCACCCGCACGATCGACGCGCCTTCTCCCGCTCTCGCGCGCCCGCCCCCGGCCGTGCGCGACCTTCTGCCGATCCTGGCCGAGAGCGTGACGTTCACGAGCCCGGGCCCGGTCGTACGCACCTCGAGCTTCGCGCGTCCGGTACGGGCGAGCGACTTGAGCGCTGCCGCATCGGGCCGGACCAGACGCACCGTTGGTCTCGGCGCGACCGGCGGAAAGTCGCCTTCACCGTCGAGCTGGGTGCTTCCGGGCGCCTCGTCAGCAGGCGACGACGTCGTCGGCCCCTGGCACCCGTCATCATCGCATCCGACCTCAGGCGACCGAGGCGGAGGCGGAGGCGGGAAGCCGCCGTCCTTGCGCGCCACGTAGACGTCGACGTCTCCACCGTCCCGGTCCTGGGGCACGAGGCTGTCAGCAGTCGAGAACAGGGCTGTCTCGCCTGAAGCGTCGACGTCAGCCAGCACCGACTCGTGCGGTCCACGACCAGACGAAATCAATTGCACGCGACCGTCGGAGTACTCGTAGACATCTCTCTTGCTGTTGACGTCACCGGCGACGAGACGATCGGGCGACATGAAGAACACATGTCTGCCGTCATCGCTGATGGTGTTCGGGTTCGGGTCGCCGTTGTTCGGCGTCCCGACCGACGCATCGCCGCTGATCGGCGAGTCTGCGGGCCGCTGACCGGCCGGATTGCACGATGCGCACGTCAAACCGACGCGGTCGTCGTAGACGAACAACTGCGCGGCAGCACCGCCTCCAACTCTCGTGTTGTCAAATCCCGTGAGCGGAGCGCTCGACACGAATGCAAGCACGTTGCCGTCAGCAGAGACACGTGCCTTGCGCAGGTTCTCATTACCCCCGGCGAAAGCGCTGAAGTCGAACGAAGTATCGTCCGCGATCCATCTCAACGTCTCACCTTCTTCGCTGTCGCGGTAGACGTAGAGGGCGCTGCCGCCGCTGCCGCCCGGCGCCACCTGGTTGCTGGTGGAGAAGTAAATCGTCCGAGCGTCGCCCGACACCTTCGCAACGAAGACATCAGTCGCCGGAACAAGCAGTCTCAGCCGACTTCCTCTGGGAAGGTCCGTGCGATAGAGGTACAGACCGCCGCTCGGCGCTCCATCGACGAGTCTCTCCTGCGACGTGAAGATGATCCGGGTCCCATCGGCCGACGCGCCGTCGTACACAGCTGCTTGCGGTGCCTCTGGAACCGTCGCTTCCGACGCAGAGACTTGTACCAGCCCCTCGGCGTCGGAGCGGAAGTAGATTCTCGGCAGATCGAAGCAGGACGGGTCAAAGCCGAAACCAAGGTTCCCGACGGGAACAGAGAAGACGACTTGTCTCCCATTCTCCGCGACCGCGTTGCGCGTCGTGGCCGACGCAGTGAAGAACGACGCTCCGCCCAGCACGGAGCCGCAGGCGCTCAGCGGCGCACCGCCATTGTCACTCAGAAGCACCGTGGAGTCGCCGATTCGGGCATAGACATCCTGACCCGCGAGGCGGCCCGAGTCCGCCGGGACCATGTGCCCGTCCGTCATGAAAAAGGCGCGTGTGCCGTCGTCGCTGATCCCCATGTCATAGGGCGTGCCGGCGTCCGCGGGCATGCCGTCGGCGCGACGGGTCGCAAGCGTCGGCACACCCTCGCGCGTGCTTGTGTACACCTGGGTCGTGAGAGCAGGATCAGCCGCTGGATCGAGATTGTCGCGCGTTCTCAACAACCCGAACTGGAGATCCGGCGTCGTCTGCCGCCAGAAGTTCGTGAATTCCTGTATGGCATCGGGTGTCGGGTTGGCGACACGCGGCGAGGCGACCTGCGTGTTCCAGCCGCTAGCGCTCCGCGTCGCGCGATAGGTCTTCGCCATTCCGTCGCGCGAGCCAGCGAAGGCCCCCCACGAGACGTAGACAGCAGTATCTCCGTCGCGCGAAAGCTTCGTCACGCCCATGTTGGCGCCGTCGTCGGTCCACAGGACTGGATACCCGCCCTTGTCAGCCGCGCTCACGAGCTCGTACTGCCGTGCCGGGAGGTCTGCGCTTGCAGAGGCCGACGCACCGCCCGCCGCGAGAAGTCCAGCGCCAAGTGCCGCACAGACGCGCCGGGCGCTGCGCCCTTTCCTTCGTACGCTCACCACTCAGCTCCCTCTCCAGGCGCCAAGGCGCCAATAAGACACCGATCAAATCACTATAAACAGTGGCGACTCTAGGCGCAACCCGCCACTTCCGCAAAGCGGCACGCGACCCTTCGGCAGTACGATCCAAGCCTCGGCAACACGCCGCAGAACCGACCAGCCGCCCCACCCCAAGCACACAGCTGGCGGGCCATATGACCCGCCAGCTACAGCTACCTATGAGGCAATAATCCCTAAACTAGGGTAATGGCAACCGACGTTAGCGTTCCGTACAGAGCGAGCGCCGCGTTGACGATGTTGGCGCTTCTCGGGCATGCAGCAGGCCCTGCATTGTAAGCCACCGAACCGCTGAACGAGCCACCGCTGAACGACGTACCGGGACCACTGAGAGTCACGTTGGGGCTGCCTCTGAACTGGCATCTGTTGGCCCCGAACACCGTGCCACCAGTCATCGTGAACAGCGCACCCACGGCAATGCCGTTCGCTCTCGGTATGCTCGGTAGCGTTCCGGTTATCGACAGGTACGTTATCGGTATATTGTTGTCGATCGTACCGCTGTAACCACCGTTACAATTAGTGATCGTACCAAGTCGCGCCGTACCGACCGCGCTACCGACCGTCTTCGATATCGACGCGTTGATATCGAGCGTGAGATCAACGGTGCATATGATGTTCACGCCGCTGACGTTCAGCGTCGTAGGACCTCTAGCAGTCACCGTTAGGGCACTACCGATCGATATACCTCTCGAGGCTGAAGCCGCCGTCGTGAAAGCGGCAAGCGCCATGACTGCGAGCGCGCAAACCATGACGAACTTTGAAATACGTCTCATGTGCTCCTCATTCAGTAGAATTCAGGATTGACGGAACACGCTCTCATTCGACAGATGCCGGCACGTTGATCCAGCCTCCTTTCAGAGCTTCCCCCAAACTGAACGTGCCTTGGCGGCCAGTGCGCAGACAGGACGCACCCGAGAACGTTCTTTCATCCATCTATCTGTCTGTATTTCAAACGTAGCCAGCGACGCCGGGCCTGTCAAGGCCACAGCTCCCCCCCCCCCTGGTCCGCGCAAACCCGCCAGCCCGCCTCGCGCCCGGCTTCGCCAGCGCCAACAACCCGCCAACCTTCGCACCCCAACGACGGTCGGTGAACCGACGACCACATCGACGCTCGGACAGATCAATAGGCGCTAGGGTTGCAATTCGAATGAGAGGTTTCTAGAGTCGCGCTCTCGGCGCCTTCGCGGTGCCGTGGGCAGGTCATGTCCGCGACGACGCGGGCTGGAGTGATGTGTTCGCCGGGGGGGAGCGTATGAGCGGGCAGGTCCGCGGTCGCTGCCCTGCGGCTCAGCTACCGCGCCGGATGGCGCGAGAAAGGCATCGCATGACGCGCATTTCGCAGCCTTACAAGACGAAGAGGGCTGGGCGGCTCGTCGCCGTCGCCGTCGCCGCCGCCGCTGGCTTCGCTCTTCAGGCGAGCCCGGCAGCAGCTGCCTTCCCCGACTTCTCCGGCTGTAACAGAACCGCGCCGGACGTCAACGGGTGCATTCATATCCAGACGACGTCTGGCGAGCAGACGATCAAGGGCTCGTCGATACCGTTCGGCAACGCGATAGACATCCGCGGCACCGTGACCTCCCCCGGTGGCGCGGGCACCGACAACACCGTCTTCCTTCCCGCCGCGGGCACGAACGGCTTCTTCGGTGGCAGAATAAGAGTTCCGGGCGGACTGCTCGGCATAGACCTTCCCGGCTTGGGCGTGAACGACGTCTGGGCCATACCCGAGCTCGCAGGGCCGGCCTCGTCGATCAGAATCGACCTGACGACCAACAGCCTCGCGATGCCAATAAAGCTCAGACTGTCGAACACCATCCTGGCCTCGAACTGCCACATCGGCACGAATTCGAGCCCGATGAACCTCAACCTGATCACGGGCACGACCAGACCGCCGGCGCCCAACAGACCAATCTCCGGTAGAATAGGTGACGTGTCGTTCCCGGGGAGCTACATCCAGTTCACCGACAACGTCAACGTCGACAACAGCTATTCGGTGCCGGGCGCCAGCGGCTGCGGTCTCTTCCCGCCGCCGTTCTTCGGCCTCATCGACATCGCCGTCAACGTCAAGATGGGGCTGCCGTCCAGCAGCGGCAACAACTCGATCATCACGCACAACAACATCGCAATCGGCGGCCTCTGATGCCGTCGGGTCACGGCCTGCTGCGCGGCAGGCGGTCGTGAGCCTTCATTGAGAGTCGCGGCGCGCGGGGTCGGCTTCGACCCGCGCGCCGTTGCCGCAATCGTCTTGCTCCGGCCGCCAACAGGGCGGCCGAAGCCGGTCACAGCCAGCAGCGGGTGGGGACCCGCGGGCCACGAAGGGGGAACGATGAAGGTTGGTCGCCGAGGTGCCGCGTTCGCATGCGCGGCGAGCGTCGTCGTCGTCATCGGTTGCGGAGGCTCCGACGAGCCCGACCGGCCGGCTGCGAAGCCGGTCACGCTCGCCGAATTCAAACAGGACGCCGCCAGAATCTGCAGAGATACGGCGGTGCGGTTCCAACAGGTGCCCGTGCCGAAGCGCCACGATGTGCCTGCGCTGAGAAGATGGGCGGACGAGCGCAGAGCCGTCCAGACCGACGGGCTCAGACGTTTGCAGGATCTCTCCGTCCCGGACTCCGTCGCCGCAGACTACGCCGACCTGCTCGACCGCCTCGACGCACGACAGCAGACGATCTGGGAGTCGCAGACGAAATCGGACGCCGGCGATCCGACGGGTCAGGATGCCGTGAGAGCGTACGCATCCCAGCAGGCAGGGCTCGATCAGGTCACGACGACGCTCGGTCTGAGAGCGTGCAACTGGCAGTGAGGCACGCGTGAGACGACGACACCTCGCGGTCGACGTTTGCCCATCCCAGCACCCTGTTGCGCCGGATTGCGGCCATCAGCGAGAGTAGACAGGTGCGCATCAGCTACGTCGCCGACACCAACAGCGTCAACTCGAACTACCGTGCCTATCAGCCGATGCAGGTGCTGCGGGACAAGCGGTACGAGATCGAGTGGAATCGTGCGGGTGAGATGCCGTTCTCGCCAGCGCGGATCGCCGGCGCCGACGTCGTGCACGTCCACCGTTTTCTCGGGGGGAACTCGCAGAAGGCCGTCGAACGGCTGCGAGCGCAGGGCGTGGGAATCGTGTGGGACAACGACGACGACATCGCCAGCATCCCGAGATCGAACCCGCACTACGCACGATACGGTGGGCCGCGGAGAGCGGCGCTCGTGCGCACGATCGAGGCGATGCTGCGCACTGTCGACGTCGTCACGACGCCGAGCGCAATCCTCGCACAGCGCTTTCGCGACGCCGGCGCGGCCGACGTGCGCATCATCGAAAACTATCTGCCCGACGACTTTCCCGGCACTCGCGCTCGCAGGGACGACGGCGTCACGCTCGTCTGGCTCGCCGGGCTCGAGCACCAGGTCGACTACCAGCGGCTGAAGCTTCAGCAGACGCTGCTGCGCCTGCTCGACGCCCATCCCGATCTGCGGATCTTCAGCATCGGCCTCGGCCTCGGCCTCAAGTCCGACCGCTACGAGCACCTTTCGATCGTCGACTTTCCTGATCTCGCGCGTGTGCTCGCGCGCGCGGACCTCGGAATCGCGCCACTCGTCGAGATGCCGTGGAACGAGGCGAAGTCGAACGTCAAGCTGAAGGAGTACGCCGCCGCCGGCCTGCCGTGGCTCGCCTCGCCGATCGGGCCCTACGCGGGGATGGGTGAGGCGCAGGGCGGACTGCTCGTGCCGAACGACGGCTGGCACGAGGCGATCGACCGCATGATCGGCGACGCGCGCGGCCGCAATAAGCTCGCCAAGCGCGCCGCCAAGTGGGCCAAGGGCGAGACCATCTCGAAGCACATCGGCGAGTGGGAGACCGTCTACCGCGACGCAGCCGCCGCCGGCCGGGCGCGACGCCCGGCGGTGTAGCGGACGGCCGGTGGTCGAGCGGCCAGCCGGCAGTTCAGCAAGGACGGCCGGCGTGGGCACAGGCGCCGGACGGCATTGCCGTCCGGCGGCGCACGTCACGCGGGCCCGAAACGCCAAAGGGGCGGCGCCTCTCGGC
>JAEXXR010000147.1 GCA_023405705.1 Actinomycetes bacterium | reverse complement strand
GACGTGCTCGGCGTCGGCCGTACCGCCGAGCAGCTCGCCTCGCTCCCCGGCGAGGCGGCAGCGCTCGGCGCCGGTGCCGGCACGATCGAGGTCGCGACCTGCGACATGCGCGACCCGCAGCAGGTCGCCGCGCTCCCCGCGCAGGCGATCGACCGCTTCGGCCGCCTCGACGCGGTCGTCAACAACGCCGGAATCGCCCCGGCCGGCCCGTTCACCGAGCTCGGCGACGACGTCTGGCGCGAGGTGTTCGAGGTCAACGTCTTCGCCCCGGTGACGCTCGCCCGCGCCGCGGGGGAGCAGTTCCTGAGACAGGGCTCGGGCAAGGTGATCAACATCGCCTCGACCTCCGGGATCCTCGGCAAGCCGATCCTCGTCGCCTACTCCAGCTCGAAGGGTGCGGTGCTCCAGTTCACGAAGGCGCTCGCCGCCGAGTGGGCCAGGCACGGCGTCCAGGTCAACGCGATCGCCCCCGGCGCCTACGAGACCGACGCCCAGTCGGCCGTCCTGGAGTCCGACGAGACGCTCCGCCGCCGCCTGCGCAAGATCCCCGCCGGCCGCATGGGCGACGCCGACGAGATCGGCCCCCTCGTCTGCCTCCTCGCCTCCCCCCTCTCCGACTTCGTCACCGGCTCCGTCCTGGTCGCCGACGGCGGGGAGTCGTCGAAGCTGTAGGAGGTCGCCGGCCGCTCGCCCGAAGAAACCCCAGAAGGACGACGAACCACAATGTAGACTCGCCGGATGTTCGGAACACCCGCCCGGTCGTGCGCGTCGCCGGGCCCGCGCCGCGTCGTCCCGCTGCTGGTCGTGGGAGCGATCGCCCTCCTGCCCGCGTGCGCCTCCGCATTCGGTCGCGCCGGCGAGCTCGACCCGACCTTCCACGGCGGGACGCCGGTCGTGTCGAACCTCGCGAGAACGGCGCCGTACTCGACCTACTTCGGCTCGCTCATGGTCGACGCGAACGGCCGGATCGTCGCTGCCGGCTCGACGATCGACGCGAACGGCCTCAACGCCGCCATGGTCGCCCGCTTCGACGGTGACGGCAACGCCGACGGCTCGTTCGGCGAGGGCGGCAGCTTCATCCGGCAGCTCGGCGCGGGCGGCAACTCCTTCTCGACCGCGGGTGCGCTGTTCGCGGTGCCCGGCCGCTACGTCGGCTTCGGCACCTACCGCATCGTCAACGGCCGCTCACAGCCGAGCGCCTTCCAGGTGCGTCAGGACGGCTCGGCCGATCTCGACGTCGGCGCCGGCGGGCTCCTGACGACCGACCCGGCCGCGCCGCCGGCGACGACGAACACCGAGGGCGCGACCGCCGGACCGGACGGCAGCGTCTACGTCACCGGCACGACCGACGGGACACCGGGCAGCGGACGGCTGCTGGCGCTGACGAAGTTCGGCCCGCTCGGCCAGGTCGTCCCTGGCTTCGGGAACAGAGGCGGCACCTGGATCGGCAGCTTCTCCGAGAGCGTCAGCGACAGCGGCACCTACGGCTCGACGCTGCAGATGCTGCCGAACGACCGTGTGCTCGTCGGCGGCGTCGGCCTGCTGCCGAGCGGCCGCTTCGGCGCCCTGCTGGCGCGCTTCTCAACGCTCACCGGCCAGCCCGACGCGGCGTTCGGGACGAGACCGGGCCGCACCGTGCTCGACGCCTCCGACCCAAGCGCGCCGTCGGCCGACTCGACGATCGAGGAGCTCGCCGTCGCGCCCGACGGCGCGATCTACGGCGGCGGCTACGGCGAGGACGCCCAGGGCAGAACCGCGGTGATGGTCGCCCGCTTCACCCCGCTCGGCAGACCCGACTTCAGCTGGGGCGTCAACGGCGTCAAGCGGATACAGCTGGCGACGAACCCCGACGACCGCTCGGGCGTCAACGATCTCGTGCTGCAGCCCGACGGCAAGGTCGTCGTCTCGGCCTTCATCAGCAACGGCATGGGCGGCAGCCAGACGCGTATCCTGCGCCTGCGCGACGACGCGACGCTCGATCCCGAGTTCGGCGTCGCAGGCGTCGCGACCCTGCCGCTCGACGACGCGTTCAGCGGCTCCGCGCTGGCGCTCTCCGGCGGCCACCTGCTGATTGCGGGATCGTTGAGAACCGGCACCAGATTCGCCGGTGCGATCACGCGGGTGCTGCTCGCGCCGCTGCCCGACCCGCCGCCTCCGCCGCCACCTCCGCCGGGCGATCCCAGAACGCCCAGAGAACCGCCGCCCCCGCCCCCGAGAGCCCGCGGAACCGTCACCGTCAGAGTGAAGCGCCTGACCGTCGACAGAAGAGGCCGCGTGCGCGTCCCGCTGCTTTGCTCGACCGCCGGCCCCTGCCGCGGCACGCTCGCGATCGTCGGCGCAAGAGGCCGCGTCGCGGTCACCGCCGCGAGAAGACGCCGCGCCAGAAGAAGAGGCCGCGCTCCCAGAGCCCCGCTCTACGCCCGCGGCTCGTTCACCATCAGAGCCGGCGCCAGTGCGACGGTCACCCTGAGACTGTCGAGAGCCGCACGCACAGGCGCAGCGAGAAGACGCGGCCTCAACGCCCGTCTCGTGCTCGCGATCCCCAGCGCCAGATCCCGCACGTTCACCGTCAAGCTCGTGCGCCGCTGACCTCGCAACGGCCGCTCGCCCGCAACTCAGCTCGGCGGCGGCCGTTGGCGCAGGTGGATGCCCTCGTCCGCTGCCACCGCAGGCCGCAAGGCCGCCTTCGTCACCGCGTGCTGCAAGGCCGGCCTCGCCCTTGCAGCGGCGGCCGCGGCGGCCCTCTGCTGCTCCGGGCCGGCGTACGCCTCCGGTCCGCCGGGTGGCAGCACCGCGATCGGCCCGATCGCGACCGACGGCGAGCGGCTGGTCGCCTGGGTCGCGGAGCCCGGCGTGGTCCGCATCGCGAGCGAGCAGACCGGAACGATCACCGAGACCTCGGCTCCGGAGCGGTGCGCTGACCGCCTCAGCGAGCTGCGCGTCGGCGGCGGCCACGTCGCGCTCCTCTGCTGGGACGGCGCACGGATCCGCTCGCGACTGGTCATGCTCGAGCTCGCCACCGGCGTCTGGCGCGACCTGGCGGATCCCGACCAGTGGCGGCGACAACTCGGCGGCGGTCTCTCGCTCCTCGGCGTCGGCGCCCGCTGGCTGCAGCTCGGTACGGACGCCGGCGCGGTCCTCGTCGACGTCCGCGACGGCTCGCTCCACGACGCGGCTGGCCTCCGCCCAGCAACCGCCGTCTTCGCCGGCCCTCCCTCGACCCACCGCGACCTCAGCGCCCGAGGGCGTGCAGCGGCCGCCGGCGCGACCGCCCTCGACCTCGACGCCGAGCAGCCGTACGTCCCGGCGTGCGCACCGCTCCTTCAGCCCCCGGTCGCGTATGCCCCGCCGTACGCGCTGACAGCGAGCGGTCGCGCGATCGCATTCTGGCGCTGCGGCTCGCCGCGGCCCATCACGCTCGACGACCGCGTCACCGACCCCCAGCTCGGTTCCGGCGTCGCCTCGTGGCAGCGCCCGGTCGGCAACGCGACCGCGCGCGCCTACGTGTCCCGCTGCAGGCTGATCGCCGCCTGGCGCGGCTGGTCGTTCGACGGCATCGCGCACACGAGCGAGGCGCTCTACACCTCGTCAGCCGGCAGGCTGCGCCGCCTCCCGCTGCCGCACCGGTGCCCGCGTCCCGCGACGCTCAGGATCCGCGCCGTCGCCGACCGCACCTGGACGAGGGTGCCGGCGCAGCTGTGGCCGACACGTGCCGCAGGCCGGCCGCTCGCCCTCCGTCCCCCGCACGCCGCCGCGACCGTCCCGGTCGTCCGTCGCCACGGAGCCCCGCTGGAGCTGCTGCTGCCTCATCCCGCGAGCAGCGTCATCTCGCGGATCGGCTCGCGCCGGTCGGCGACGATGCCCGCCACCGACCGCCGCCGCTGGCGCCTTCCCGGCCCCAGAAGCCCCGGCCGGACGCGCATCACGATCGAGGCGAGAGACGACCGCGGCGCCGTCACACAGCGCTACCTGCTCACCGTCGTCTCGCCCTGACCCGCTTCGCCGGCAACGTCCCGACGTAGTCGAGCGCCCGCTCGACCCACGCCCGCAGCTCGGCGTCTCCCTCGCACCCGGCCGGCTCGACGTAGACCGTGTTGACCGAAGGCCGTCTCTGCAGGTCCATGTACCGCACGTGCGGCTCCGCAACCGCGGCGGCGGTCTGCTCCTCGCCCAACCGCACCAGCAGCCTCTCCCCCATCACCCCGCAGACGAGATTCCCATGCTGCAGGAACGACAGGCCGCCGAACATCTTCCGCTCGGAGACCCCCTCCACTCCCGCCAGCACCGCCCGCACCCGCCCGGCAAGCTGCTCGTCATACGCCATCGTCCGCCGATGTTCTCACGCCACCCCGCGCCGGACGCCAAGACCACCCACTCGCAGTGCGCCCTCGCCTCCGCGATGGCGGACCGCGGCGCCTCCGGATGTGTCTGACATCCGCGTTCGGGACTTCGGCAATCAGTGACCGAGCACCGTCATTCGGACAAAGACGAAAGTCGGGGCGCCGGGATTCGAAATCCAATAGCGGGGTCGCGTCAGGCGTATTCGCTGCTGTAGCGGGATGTCAGGCGTGCCGGATGCGCTCGGATCTGCTCATGCTGGAACCTCGGATGGAACCTTGCCGACGCCTCTCTGTCCCCAGTCCCGGGACTAGGGACAGACTGCTAGAATCCTGCGTGTGCTGAAGGGCGAAGACATCGTCGTGCTGCTCAAGCTCTCGCTCGCCGACGAGGCGTGGACGGTGCGATCGCTCGCGGAGGAGACCGGCATTCCCCGCAGCGGCGTGCATCGCGCGCTCAAGCGTCTGGCCGCGGCCGGCCTGTTCGACGAGCGCCGCCGGCAGGTCAGCGTCAGCAACGCCGAGGAGTTCCTGCTGCACGCCGTGAGATACCTGCTGCCGCCCGAGCGCGACGGCGAGAGCCGCGGCATCCCAACCGCATGGGCCGCCGAGCCGCTGGCAAGCCGCATCTCCTCATCGCCCGACGAGCTGCCGCCGGTCTGGCCCGACGCCCGCGGCCGCGTGCGCGGCCTGAGCCTGCACCCGCTCCACGCGGCGGCCCCCGAGGCAGCCCGCCGCGACCCGGATCTGGGTGAGATGCTCGCGCTCGTCGACGCCGTGCGGATCGGCGACGCGCGCGTCCGTGGCGTCGCGGCCCGGCTGCTCAGCGAGCGCCTCGACCAGGCCGCCACGTGAACGTCGAGCTGCTCGAACTGGCTGCCGCCGCGCTCGACGACCTCCTCGCCGAGGTCGCGTTCGTCGGCGGCGCGACCGTCGAGCTGTGGATCACTGACCCGGGCGCACCGCCGGTCCGCGCCACCAACGACGTCGATGTCGTCGTGGAGGTCGCGACCCGCAGCGAGTTCCACGCCTTCGAGGCCCGGCTGCGCGGACACGGCTTCGGCCCGGACCTCGAGGACGGGATCATCTGCCGCTGGCGCCACCGAGACAACGGCCTCATTCTCGACGCGATGCCGACCGACGCGAGCATCCTCGGCTTCGCGAACCGCTGGCAGGCAGCCGCCCTCCCGCACGCCGTCGCCCGAGCGCTCCCGTCCGGCGCAACGATCCGAGCGATCCCGCCGCCCTATCTGCTCGCCACCAAGCTCGAAGCGTTCAACGGACGCGGCAACAACGACTTCCTCGCCAGCCGCGACTTCGCCGACATCATCACCCTCCTCGACGGCCGAGGAGAACTCCCCGACGAGATCGCCCACAGCGACACCGAGGTACGCCGCTACCTCGCCGACGAGTTCAGAGACCTGCTCCGGCATCCCCGCTTCATCGACGGCGTCCACGGCGCCCTGCTCCCCGACATGGCGAGCCAAGAGCGCGCAGAGGCGATCGTCCTGCCAGCGATCGACGCGATCATCCGGAGAAGCTAGCTCCGCGACACCGGCCGCCGCATCGCGACCGAGCGCGACGACGCGCTGCGCGCCCACGCTGACCACGACGCAAGAGGGACGTCAACCGACACCTAAGCCGAGCGGGCTCGTTTCAACCCCAGAACACGAACTGCGGGTCGCGCTCGACCTCGGCCAACAGCGGAGCGATCACCGGAGTCGCACCGGTCCCGTCGTAGCGCTTCCACCCACCATCGCCCGGCACCTGCAACGTCCACTGTCTTCTCGTCGCCGTCCAGCGAAAGCGAGCGATCTCCGAACGAGACCACTCCATCCCGTCACGCCACGGCGCACGCCGCTCGACCAGAACCAATCCAGATCTCTCTACCTCAAGCTCCACCCGCACCTGGTCCGCCGTCTCGGGCGAATTGCGCGATCGGCAGAACACCTCGGCAACAGCGACATCGGACGGTGGCAACACGATGACGAGATCGTAGGTCCCGGACCGGCGACAATCCGCACGCACCGTGGATCGCTTGAGGCGATGTGAGGTCATCTGAGATCACCCGAGCTGCCGCAAGGACCATCGAGATTCGAAATCCCATAGCGGGGTTGTCTCAAGCGTATTCGCTGCTGTAGCGCGGTGTCAGGCGTGTGGGATGCGCTCAGATCTGCTCATGTTGGAACCTTGGATGGAACCTTGGGCGCCATCAGGACGTCCGAGACTGAGGTGCTCAGGCTGGCATGGATGGCGCCGCAACCTGCTCGTCCTCCGGCGAAAGCGAATCGGCATTCAGCCAGTCAAGGCGCCTGTACTCCTTCGCCGACAGGTCTGTTTCGTTCACAAACCAGGGTGGGAGCACCGTGAGTCCCGCATTCTCCGCGTGCGCGGCGACTGGCGCCCACCAATCCACGAGGAACGTACGCAACTCGTTTTCGATCGGTCCATGAAGAAGAAATACAACTTGAGCATTATCTGGATCAAGTCGCGAGCGTCCGAGTGCCAGACCGACATCCGATATTGGGTCGGCGCCTACGTATCTCTCGGCCAGTTCGAGCAGCATAGACTGAACTGGCCGAATGAGGTAGTCGTTGATTCTTCTGGGGTAGGCCGGACGGCTGAATCGGCGACTCAACTGATTCGACAAACGGTCATACTCAGTTTGCTCAGCGAAGGCTGGAAACGCCTCTAGATCGACCAGAACGCCCTTTTCAATGGCTATGAGGATTCGGAGGTCGGCGACCCAAAGTCCTTCCTCGATGGTGTCCAAAGATGTGACAGGACACAGATAGTCGAACGCACGACCTTGGAGGATGCGTCGCTTGTCCCCGCGGCTAAGTCGCTGGAAATAGACTGGCGCGACCTGGAGCCAAGGACGCTTAGGTCTTCCTTCTTCTACCAAGTCGCAGGTCTGCGTAACGACCAGTCCATATGGCGGTCGCTTGTCTACTGCAGTGATATTCACGGCCCCGCTGCTCGCCCGACTGCTTGCCGCCCAACGTCGAGTGATCTCGTGCACTGGGTATTCGGCGTTCGCCGCATACACAAGCGGGGGGCGCTCTATCAAGACACCTTGCCGGATGTCTCTCGTAGCGGCGCGGACTGCTTCTGGCCAAGCAGCAGAGTCGATGCCGGCTTGAAGGGACCAATCGTCGTCGTGGGCGGACCTGCTCAACCGAAGTCTTCTTCGTCGAAGGATGGCAGCGCGCCGTTGCTGATCGGCGATTCGAACTCATCGTCAGCGTCCAGTGATGCATAGTGCGCCGAATCGACTTGGCGCACCGACTGGTCGAACAGGAATCTCCGAGCGCGCCCCTCAAACGCCTCGATGTCGCCGCTATAGAGCAGGGCGAGCGGGGAGTTGCCGACTCTTTCGTCACGGATCCACAGCTGCACCGCAAACGAACGTGCTGGGCCTTCCAGCGTCTCGGCCATGCCTCTAACGGCGTAATAGACGCGCCACAGTCTCTCGACCGACGCAGCACGCGGGCGTACGGACTTGCCGTCGCGGTGACGACGTCGCCAGTAGTGAATGAGCGACGCGCTTCTCAGGCCGAGGATCTTGGCGAGGTCGTCGTAGCTGACGTTGAGCCATATGCGCAACTCTTCCAGTGCTCGGAGTTCAGGCGCGTCAGTTGCGTCCGCAATAATCTCGGGGTCGGCAACCGAAGAAGGGTTAGTGGGCTGATGTCCCACCTCGGTCTCGGACGGAAGCTGGCGAGCGCTGGCTTTCTCGATCATAACTGCCGGAGCGAACTGCGCTGCCGCTGCAACATCGTACAAGCGGTTGACGGTCTCATCGTAGAAGATGAACCCAGTCACTCGAGGGCCTTTGGGCGCGTTAGTATTTCCTCTAGCCGTCAAGAAGGGGCTCATAGCTAATCCTCCTGTGAGAACGACTCGTAGAGTTCATCCGAAATAGATGCGTCGAACAACTGGTGGGAGACCATGTTGAGAGTGTCGCTAGCATCAAGAATCGTCTGCGGATCAAACAGCCGGTATCCGTCTCGAAACACATCGAAGTCCAGCATAACGGTCTGTCGGCCTCGCTGCTCTGGATCCGCGAATGCCCGCTGTCGCAGCGTAGCCTGCACCCCGTCGCCGGCGTCGAAGTCAACCTGTTGGGCGAAGGCTTGTACCGACTCGCCAAGCTGGGGATGCGAGAGTGGTCCTGCGAGCCATGGGGCCAGCCAGCGACGCCAGTCACTGGCGTGAACGACATCGGATTTGAGCACTCGGTCCACGTGGCGGAGACCAAGACGCTGCTCGCTTGGCATGGAGATGAGTGATGCAAGCCCGTCAAGCACAGCCTCGATAAGGCTCCGCAGCGCCTGCCAGTTTTCATAATCTGTAGTTTCGATCGTTATTGCACCGCGGTTGATCGTGATCACGTGGTGGTCACGGCGCAACTGCCAGCCATCCATCTGCTGAGGCTCCGGCTGCATCGCATGGGGACCGGGACCCAGTGCGATCGCGATTGATGTCGGAGCCGCCAGTCGTGCAAGCTGGAACGACCCACCTTCTTGGGACAGGCGTTCAGCGAGTCCGGTTCCGACTCTCGCGTCTGCGATCTCCGCGGCCTCCGCGAGCTGGAGCTGCCAGATGACGAGTTCGAGTGGGGCAGCGGGCAGATAGGTGTTGCGTGGCGGCGCCAAGTCGGACAGCATGGTGGGCAGCTAGGCCTCTCATTGGAGTTAAGTTGGAGGGGACTTGTACCACTGTACGCGCGTAGGCTCAAGAGCGGGTAAGCGCATCGCGCAGCATGTCTCGGCTACGTATGACCACTGCATGGGCCGCGACGGAACGCCGCCGCCACCATCTCCCCCTCTCGCTCGCTCGGCGCGTAGTCCGCGTAGCGCTGGGTCGTCGTGAGGTCGCGGTGGCCCATCCACTCTTGGAGGGTGCGGAGGGGGACGCCGGCGGCGGCCATGTGGGTGCCGAAGGTGTGGCGGAGGTCGTGGAAGCGGTGGTGCTCGGTGATGCCGGCGGCTCTGCAGGTGAGGGCCATGCGGCGGGTGATGTTGGCCTTGGGGAGGACGTCGCCGGTTATCGGGTGGGCGAAGACGAGGTCGTCGGGGCCGGTCCAGCGGGTGCGCTGGTGGTGGGCGCGGAGGGTGGCGGCGAGGTCGGGGATCATCGGGATCGAGCGGGTGGAGCGGCGGGTCTTGGGGGTGCCGAACTCGCCGCAGGTGTAGTTGCGGCGCACGCGGATGCGCCCCGCGTTCCAGTCGACGTCGCGCCAGCGCAGCGCGACCAGCTCGCCGAGGCGCATGCCGGTCGTGACGGCGGCGTGGTAGAGGCCGTGGTCGATCTCGTGGAACATGCCGGGGCGGACGTGGTCGAGCAGCCGCTGGATCTCGGGCAGCGTGAGGTAGCGAATCTCCTGCGGCTCGGGCACGGCCGGCAGCTCGACGCCGTCGACGGGGTTGGTCAGCACCCAGCGGCGCTGGGGCGCCTTGGCGTAGTTGAGCATCGCGCGCAGCGTGGCGATCACGTTGTGGACCGTCTTGGGGGCAAGGTCTTTGGCTTCCAGGTGGCCGACGAAGTCGGTCACATCCCAGGTCGTGATCTCCTGGATCGGGCGGGTGCCGAAGTACGGGGCGATGTGGGTGCGGGCGTGGCCGTCGGCGTTGAGGCGGGTGGACTTCTTGCGGCCTCTGCGCTCGCGGTCCTTGAGGAAGCGGGCGAGCAGCTCGTTGATCGTCATCGCGTCGCCGACGGGGCGCTCCACGTCGGACTCGACGATCATCCGGCGCAGCATGTCCTCGGCCTGGTGCTCGGTCAGGCCGGTGCTGTGTCCGCGGCGGCGGCGCGGGCCGACTTTGCGCTTGAGCCGTCTGCCGCCCGCGTACCACGAGCCGTACCAGGTCTGTGAGCCGTCACGGGCGGTCCGGATCATCAGCCGGCCGGTGCCGGGCAGCCGGCGGCTGGTCTGCACCCCGCGCTCCTTGAAGCTCTGCTGAAAGGCCACCGCTCAGCCACCCTCCTCACGCGGGCACGGGTCGACGGCGCGCGCCCGGGACGAGCGCGCGCGAGTGCTGGCGCCCGGCCCTGTCAGGGCGCCAGGCGCCGATGCTAGGTGGTGGGAGCACCGGAACCAAGGCCTCTGCCAGGACCATGACGTTGCTCCTTGCACCACGCCTCCAACAGCTCTTCCTCGAAGCGCACGTAGCGGCCGAGCCGGACATGCGGGATGCGGTCCGCGCGCGCCTCGGTCAGCACCCAGCTCGCGGGCACTCTGAGGATCGCCCCGACCTCCTCGGCGTCCATCAGTGACCGCCGACGCGGGACGACCGGCGCTCGTCTGCTCATCGTTCGCTCCATGCCGACAGGTGGCCGCCGCAGTAGGGGCAGCGGGAATAGTCGTTGCGCGGTCTCGCCGGGTCGGGGTAGAGCGTCTCCTCGCACTGCGTGCAGCGGCACAGCAGCTTGGCGTCGACCTCGGGCAGGACCGGCTCGGTCCCGCGCAGCCGTGCGCTCAGCCCGCGGGCCTTGACGATCTCGCGCGCCCGCTCCTCCCGCAGCGCGGGATATGCGGCTCGCAGCGCCTCCTGCTCGGCGCGGACCGTCTCGTCGCGCTTCGCCTGCCCCTCGGTCTGGCGCAGCTCGGCCTCGGAGAACGGCACCTGGCGGCCGTCGAGGGTGCGACGTGCGGCGCGCAGGTGCGGGCCGTCGCCGTGGCGGTCGGCGAGCCGGTCGAGCGCGACGAGCTGCTGCGCCACGTACTCGCCCGCGAGCCGGCCGAGCGAGCGCCGCGCATCTCTGGTCGCTCTCAAGCGCGGGTACTTCGATCGGCCCTCGACCGAGCCGGCCAGCTCGCCGACGACGGTCAGCTCCAGCGGCGTCAGCTCGGTTCTGGCAAGCAGCAGCTCGAGCGCGGCGCCGGCGGTCTCGCCGAAGTCGTGGCGCAGGTTCGCGCGTGACTCCGATGGCAGGCGCTTGTGCAGGGCGCGCGGGTCGGTCAGCAGTGCCGCGAACGCCTCGTCCTCCGCACGCCACGCGGCGCGAAGCTCGTCATACGGACGCCGCGCCGCGCGCATCACTTCGACCACGGATGCCTCGGCCTCGCCGTCGAGCGTCGTCCAGACCGGCTTGCCGAACGCCCGCCCCAACGTGAAGACCTCGCCGCAGACCGCCGCGACGAACGGGTCGCCCGACGGCGGATGCACGTCCTTCAGCGCCCGTCTCAGCAGCGACCGGAACATTCTCGCCCGCGCGGCCGTCGTCGTCAGGAGCAGCAGTGGGGGACAGTAGGAGAACCGCTCCCGCCAGCCGTTCGCGCCGTAGAACTCCGCGTACCCGCGCGCCTTCGTCCGCAGCCGACCGCTCGACATCGACCCGCGATCCAGCTCCACGAGCGCGCACAGCTCCACGCCGTCGGAGTCGGCGAGCACGAACGTCGCGTCGGGCGCGATCGCCCGCTCCTGCCCGACGGCATCGGTGAACGGCTCGCGCGCTTCTCCTTCGCGCAGCAGCTCCTTGAGCGTGAAGCCGCTCGGCGGGGCCGTTCTGAGCGTCACGTACAGCTCGGTGATCGCCGCCGCGTGGGCGAGGAACAGCGGATTGGGCGCCCGCCGCTCGCCTCCTCGCGGCAGCGGCTCGCCGCGCATCAGCGCATCGGCATGGCGCGTCGGCCAGAAGTGATGCGGCGCCGACCCGCGCTCTCGGTAGGGCCGCGTTCGCCCGAGCAGCCGAAGCTGCGCCAGGCGACGGGTCCGGTAGCGCAACGTCCGCTCCGGCACCTCCGGATGCAACCGACCGAGCTGATCCTGCCGCACCACCCGCAGCCAGCAGACCTCGTCCAGGATCGCGCGATCGAGCGTCGTCAGGCGCGACGGATCAACCGGCGCGCGCCGTCTGGTGGCAGCGGTCAACCGGCGCCTCCCTCGTCTGTGTCGTCCAGGCAGATCATCGGTCCGGAGGTCATATCGCCGGGGACCGGACTCCGTCTACAACTACTTGCGCAATCGGTTAGGTCGTTAACTGTTGCTCCCATGTCTCTTGTCGTATCGCGGGGACGAGCCCACGTCTAGAGCCGACGGCCACGCGGGAATCTGAGGTGATCTCAGAGAACGTCAGCGCACGACCGGAGCGCGTCGCTGTCAGATCCGCGACACGGCTCTGAGATCATCAACGGATGGCACGGCCCCGCTACCGACTTCGCACGTGGATCCGTACCCGTCTCCCGATGCCGCTCGCCGAGCTGGGGGTCGCAGGAAAGGGACGCAAGGACTGCCGGCAGCACGACTTCTACAACCACGACGGCGTCACCGAGCGGTGCTACCACTGCGAGGTCGGAACGCGGCCCTACGATCCGCAGCACTTCGCCGTGTACGGTGGCGCCGACGACGACGCCTCGCGGTAGACGGTGAAGGCGCCGGGGTGACGGCCGGCGCGCGGCTACACCCCTGCGCGTCGAGGAGCGGGGTGAGGCGTCGCCACCGGGACGGGTCGCGACCGGCTCACCTACCGCGTGCCGCCCTGCCAGCGGGCTTCGGCGGCAGCGTCGCAACGAAGCCGAGCGCACGCTCGACCCAGCCGCGCAGCGCGTCATCGTCCGCGCATCCTGCGGGGTCGACGTATACCGTGCCTCTCGACGGTCGTCTCTGAAGGTCCATCAGTCGCACGTGCGGATCAGCCAACACAGCGTTCGCTTGCGCCTCGCCGAGCCGCAGCAGCAGGGTGGCGCCCATCACGCCGCAGACGAGGTTGCCGTCGCGCAGGAACGACAGGCCGCCGAACATCCGCCGCTCGGAGATCCCGTCCAACTCGCTGAGCAGGGCCCGCAGGCGGCTCGCCAGCTTCTCGTCGTAGGCCATCGTCAGCGCAGCCTAGCCCCGAGCGCGGACCCAACGGGTCGCGCCGCCGTCGACAGACAGACCGGCGAGAACGGACACGAGCGGGGAGCGAGCCAGCGCGGGGACACGCCGCCCGGCCGGCGTCTCTCCATCCCCGTCCCGTGGCCGGAGCCGAGCGGCGGACAGCGATGGTGCAAGGGGCGGCTACGAGCGAGCATTCGCCGATCCGCGCATGCCAGCGGGCTCCGACGCGACCAGCCTCCTAGCCACGACAACACTCTCAACACTTCGATCCAGGGAGAAGAGTCAGGCGCGCCCAACTGTCGCGGAACCGCCGGCACCGGCAGCGATCCGAGCACGTCGCAGCTTGCCGATCAGGTACGAGCGATCGGCAAGGTGGTGGTGCACCTCAGCAGACGCATGTGCGGCCAATCTGCGGGATGTCTAGCATCCGATTTCGGGACGTTAGCCATCCGCTTCCTGAGCATGCCACGCCGCGATGACAGGCATGAGCTGTAGACGCAACGGGCGCTGACCACTACGGTCGCGGCATGCCTGAATCCCACCTCTCGCGGGACCTCAGAAGCCCTGACCGGGGCCGCGACACGAGTGCTGCGGATGCCGCGAGACCTGCCGATCTCCTCGCGCTGATCGACGCGCACTTGAGGTCTGCTCGCCGGTACGCGCCTGGCACCACCGACCGGCTGCGCGCCGCGGACCGAACGCGGCCGTACTGACGGCCTCAGCCCGGCGGGATCCGCTTCACTCGTCCGCGACGAGCAACCGGTAGGCCAGCACCGCTCGCTGGGTCGTCGCAGCGTCGAGCGGGCTCGCGCCCGTCATGTCCAGCCGCTCCTCTGCCTGGCGGAGCCACCGCCGCTCGGTCTTGCGCAAGTCGGCCGACATCGCGCGCGGATCTTCGATCAGCGCCAGCAGTCGCAGCAGATCTTCGCGTTGCGCCTCGGGGTCGCTGTGGACCATCAGCGACCGCGTCTTGATCAGAACCGCGCCCAGCAGCGTCGGGCGGCGCAGCTCGAAGCGGCGGCCGTCCACGACGACCGTCACCAGCTCGGACCGGCTCAGCGCCTGCGAGCCGCCCGGCACGCCGACCGCCTTGACGCCCTTGCCCAGGCTCGCTGGCGGCTTGATCCCGTCCGGTGCCAGCACGTCGATGACCAGCCCGTCCCGCTCATAGCGATGGGCGTAGCCGTCGAGATCGGGACCGACAAGCTCGAACCCGTGCTTGCGGAGCGCCGCATCGATCGATCCGAGCGCACCCGGCGGCCGCGCCTCGCCGAGCACGTCGATGTCGACCGTCGCGCGAGCCGTTGCGATCCCATGTTCGATCGCGTGGAGCTGGACCATCAAGCCGCCGATCAGCACCCAGCGGCCTGGCAGCTGACCGACCAGCTCGCCGACGGCCGCCCAAAGCCGCAACGTCTCCTCGTCCTCGACGATGTCGACGTCGATCTCGGTCATCTCGCCAGCGCCCGAGCCGCTTCCCGACGCGCACGCGGCTCGTCACTCTCGAGCAGGTCGAGCAGGACCGCAGCACGCGGGGCCCGCTGATCCTTGTCGGGGTGCAGAACGGCCCAGATCTCGTCCGCGACCCACCGGACGCGGACAGGCCCGGAGCCGGGAACCAGTGCGTGCTCGCGCACGATCGCCTCGCGCTGACCGGCCGGCGCGTAGACCTCGACCGCCGACGGTCTCCCGATCAGTCCGACCAGACCGCCGGCCGAGGCACCTGTCAGCAGCACGCCTGGGCGACCTGCGACTCGTCTCAGCTCGGAGGGGTGGACGTCGAACTCCTCGGATGCGGCTCGTGCTCGCAACCGTGGGGCGTCCTCGATCAGCGATTGTTCGCGCAGCCACGCCCGAGCGCGCGACCGGTATCGCGGGTGTTTCAGGATCCGGTCTGCGGCCGCCTCATCACCAGACGCGAGCAGCAGAACGGCCCACGCGAGCGGTGCCGACAGCGGGCGCCCACTTCTCGCAGGCTGGCGCCGCATCCGCTCAACCACTCTCGGATCGATCCACCAATCCCGCCCGCGCTTGACCGCCGGCAAGCGCCCGCCAGCTATCTGCTGGCGGACCGCCACCGGCGAGACGCCCAATCGCTGCGCCGCGTCACGGACAGAGAGGTCGATTCCGTTCACGGACAGAATACTATCGCTAAGAAAAGGATTCTGTCTTGTCCTTGTCGGTCGCAGCCGCCCGAGCCGCTTTCAGTGACCGCGCGATCCGAACGACGGCTCGCGCGACCTGCTGCACCTCCTCGGTGAGCTGGTCGCACTGCACTTCCAGTCGCAGGAGCCGGTCGTGCTCGCCGGCGCCGCCGATCAGGCGCAGCACCGCACCGCGTATGTACTCGGCGTGTGCGATGCCGAGGCGGTCGGACTCGGCGACGACCTCCGCCCAGGTGTCGGCGTCGAAGCGGACGGTCGTGGTGTGGAGTCTGCCGCGAGCCATCAGCGCTGCTCCGCGCGGCGACGTTCGTAGAGCGCGAACAGCTCCGACAGCGGCACGGTCAAGCCGTCGGCGAGCTTCAGCAGGACCGCGAAGGTCGGGTTGATCTCGCCGCGCTCGATCGCGCCGACGTAGTTGCGGTGCAGGCCGCCGCCGAGCCCGACCCGCTCCTGCGAGAGGTGGAACCGGCCGCGCAGCTCGCGAACCGCTCTGCCGAGCGCGGCGTGCTCGACCGAGCGGACGCGGACGGGCGTCATGACGCCTCCTCTGTGCCGTCGGCCTCGCGCTCGCGGCGATAAGCGCGCATCGCCTCCTCGACGTCGTCGCCGACCAGGTCCACGAGCACGTCGCCGCAGATCGCGACGGTCAGCATCGCCTCCCACAACGCCTGGCGTCCCTCGGCGGTGCTCGCGACGTGCTCCACGACCTCCTCGCCACAGCGCTCATGCAGCCGCGCCAGCACGCGCATGAGCGGGATCGGCTCCATCGTGATCGCGAACTCGTCGGCCGGGTCGTCCTCGCGCCAGCCGAGGTCGTCCAGCAGCCGCATGCAGTCCTCGTACCGCCGCCGCAGCGCGAGCGCCGTGCCCCACTGGCCGGCCTCGACTGCGATGAAGACGTCCCCGATCCCGGACAGCTCCGCGAGGACCTGCCGGCGCAGCAGCCCGCGCGCCGTCGGCTTGAGCGTCAGGGACATGACGTGATCCTCGGAGCGGACGCGTCAAGAGATTCCGCGCGCCACGCGGCGCGTCGGGAAGAATGGTGTTGCATCGAAGGCCACCTTCGGTGCCGGGCCCGGGGTGTTAGCGCACCGCCGGGCCGCTTTACAGATGTGGAACAGCGCCGGCGAACCTAGGTGGATCTGCATCCCGTGCCAAGGCACGATGCCAGCGCGCAGACCTCGGGGACCGGCATCCCTCTCCCGAACCGCAGGGGCCCGATCACAACACCGATCTAGAATCCTGCGTCATGCCGACAAAGTCGCCAACGCAGCTTGCGGAAGACATCTGGGGATCTGGCGAGGGCCACGCTCGAAGCAATGGTGCTCGCCGGATTCGCAGAGCTGCCCGCGAACTGTTTCCCGAGCACGCCCCGGGCAGAGGAGGCACCTGGCACTTCACGCCACCTCAGCAAGCTCGCTTGCGAGCTGCCGTGTCTGGCTCGTCTCGCCGACAAAGACGACCTCACACCACCCCACAAACCTGAGACCACCTCCAGCCCCCGCGAGCACCCCAAAACGCGCCTCTTGGAACCTTGCTTAGAACCTTGAGGCCCGAAAAACGCCCGCAAACGCCGGTACTACAGGGGAAACTGCTAGTCGGGGCGCCGGGATTCGAACCCGGGACCTCCTGCTCCCAAAGCAGGCGCGCTACCAGGCTGCGCCACGCCCCGCGGGGAGGTCGAGTATACGGTCCGGTCTGGAGGGGCTCTACCGTCTCCGAGTGGCATGAGCGAAACGGGACACGAGATCCACCGCTATACGGCTGTGACGAGCTGGGCGGGGTCGACCGGCGTCGGGTACGACCAGTACGACCGCGGGCACACGGCGCTGTCGCCGCCGGCGGAGGTCGAGCTGGGGCTCAGCTCCGACCCCTCCTTCCGCGGCGACTCGTCGCGGCTGAACCCGGAGCAGCTGCTCGTGCTCGCCGCCAGCTCGTGCCAGCTCTTGAGTTTCCTCGCGGTCGCGGCGCGGGCGCGTGTCGACGTCGTCGCCTACGAGGATCGCGCGGAGGGCGAGATGCCGGAGGAGCCGAGACCGGCGCGGGTGGCGCGGATCGTGCTGCGGCCGCGGATCACCATCCGCGGGGAGATGCCGAGAGGGACCCGTCTCCTCCACCTCGTCGAGGTCGCCCACCGCGAGTGCTTCATCGCGAACAGCCTCACGAGCGAGATCGAGATCCAGCCGACGTTCCTGCGCGCGGTCTGACCCCACCTTTCCTGCTTTGGGAGCAGGCGGACCGAGTCAGCAGGCCGCCTGCGCCGGCGGCCCTGCCGGACGCTCGCCGCCGGCGACCGGGGCGGGCAGCTCACCGAACCGAGCAGCGACCGCCGGCACCGCGCACGCG
>JAEXXR010000101.1 GCA_023405705.1 Actinomycetes bacterium | reverse complement strand
GGCCCGACGGCCGCCGCCGCGTCGAGACGCTCGTGCGGCGGCTGCGGCCGCTCGGCGTCTGCGGCAGCTCGCGCCACCGCGCCGCCGCCGGCGAGCTGCGCCAGGCGCTGGAGGAGGCCGAGCTGGTGCTCGACGTCCACGCGCTCGCCGACGGACCGGTCGACCTCGACACCGCGATGAGCGGCACCTACCGCCTGCTGTTCCGCCTGCTCGCCTCCCACCCGGCCGAGGTGAGTGCGCTGTACGAGGGGACGGTCGCCGCGCTGGTCCGCTACGACGAGCACCACCGCACCGACCTCGTCGCGACGCTGGAGACCTACCTGGAGCTGAACGGGAACATGAACGCGACCGCGGCGAAGATCTACGCCCACCGCCACACGGTCGCGTACCGGCTCGACAGGATCCGCGAGCTGACCGGCCTCGACCCGGCCGACGGCGAGCACCGCGAGCGGCTCGGCCTCGGGCTGAAGGCGCACCGGCTGCTGCGGCGCGACGCTACTCGGCCGTGACCGAGCCGTACTCGTGCGCGGCGGCCCACTCGCCGCGGCGGGCGCCGCGCAGCCAGACGACGACGCGGCACTCCGGGTCGCCGAGCGCGATCCGCTCCTCCAGCACGACCGTCGCGCCGCCGGTGTTGCGCGCCGCGATCCCGCCGAAGACGCTGGAGGTCATGCGGCAGAGACCGGGCGCGCGGCGCACGACGTCGCCGAACGGGCAGGCGCGGTTGCCGAGCACGATCCGCTCTTCGTCTGCCTCCACGACGTAGAAGTCGCCGTCGATCGCCGCCTTCAGCCGCACGTACAGGTCGGCGATCTGCGACGGCGTCAGCTCGCCGACGATCTCGCGCACGCGGCGGTACTCCTCCTCGATCCGGCCGCCGACGTCGGCGCCGACCTGCGCGACGGCGGCCTCGGCCGCGTCGGGTCCCTGGTCGCGCTCGACCGCCGCGGCGAGCTGGACGACCAGCGCGACGAGGAACGCCTCCTTGCCGAAGCTGCCGTCCGGCGCGGCCTGCTCGGGCGCCGGCAGCGCGCCGGCGGTCTCGCGCGGCGGGTCGAAGCTGCGCTGCGGCACGCGCGCGACCGGCAGCTCGACGGTCACGCAGGAGCCGCCGGCCCGCTTCGCCGCGACCGTCATCCAGCCCGAGACGTTCGAGACGACGAACAGCCCGCGGCCGCCGCCGGGGGCGAGCAGGTCCTCCGGCAGCGCCGTGTCGGGGTCGAAGCCGGTGCCGAGGTCGTGGACCGACAGCACCGCCCGCTCGTGGGCCCAGTCGATCTGCGCCCACGCCGGGCCGGGCGCGTGGCGCACGACGTTCGACAGCAGCTCCGAGACGGCCAGCTCGGCGCCGGCGACGTCCGCGCCGGGCGCCGCGTGACGGCGCAGGTAGCCGACGATCTCACGCCGGAGATCGGTCACCGCTTCCGGCACGCTGCCATCGAGGTACCAGTCCACCCGCCTCAGTCTCCACGTCGCCCGCAACCGCTCGCGCGCGACGCACCCCCCGGGAACCCGCGCGCTCCGTCCAGTCTACGGATCGCGCGGCGCGGGGTCAGGCGGTCCGGTCAGCCTGCCGGCGGCGGCGCGGCCTCGTCGCCGTCGCCTCCGCGCGGCGCGAGCCGCTGCTCGAACTTCGCGAACAGCAGGACGGCGCCGCCGAGCAGCACGACCGGTCCGCCGAAGACGAGCGTGTCGACGACGACGTGACCGGCATGGGCGAACGTGAGCAGCACCCTACGCATACTACACCGATCGATGTCACATCGTGAGGCGGCGCGTCAGCGCGTCGAGGACGGCCCGAGGCAGCGCGGGTCGCGGGAGATGCTGCTCGTCGAGCGGGTGCGCCGGGCGGACGCGCCCGCGCTTCGCCCCACATCGCGGTGTGACGGCGGTATGACCCGCCCGGCCCGCGTGCCGATTGGCGCGTGCGGGCCTCGCCACGGTCGTACGGTGTCCCCTTCGAACGCTCTCTTTCAGCGACAGAAGGGAGAGCCGTGATGACCGGCACGGTCGGCGACACCGCCCTGCGCGAGCTGCGCGCTGCGATCGCGGGACGGGTCCTGCTCCCGGGCGACGCGGACTACGACGCCTCGCGCACCCTCTTCAACGCGATGATCGGCGCGCATCCCGCCGCGATCGTCCGCTGCGCCGGCGTCGAGGACGTCCGCGCCGCGATCGCCTACGGGCGCGAGACGGGGCTGCCGACCGCGGTCCGCAGCGGCGGCCATTCGGTCGCGGGGATGTCGACCGTCGACGGCGGCCTCGTCATCGACGTGCGCGACATGAAGGGCGTCTCCGTCGACCCCGGCGAGCGGACGGCGCGCTGCGGCGCCGGCGTCACCTGGGGCGAGTTCGACAGAGCGACGCAGGCGCACGGGCTGGCGACGACCGGCGGGCGCGTCTCGACGACCGGCGTCGCGGGGCTGACGCTCGGCGGCGGCTCCGGCTGGCTCGAGCGCAAGCACGGCCTCAGCTGCGACAACCTGCGCGCGGTCGAGCTGGTGACCGCGAGCGGCGAGCACGTGCGCGCATCCGCCGAGGAGCGCGCCGACCTCTTCTGGGCGCTCCACGGCGGCGGCGGCAACTTCGGCGTCGCGACCGCCTTCGAGTTCGAGCTGCACCCGCTCGGGCCTGAGGTGCTCGCCGGCCTGATGCTGTGGCCCGGCGCGCGCGGCACCGAGGTGATCGAGCTGATGCGCGCGACGATCGAGGGCGGCGCGCCGGACGAGCTGGCGCTCGGCGCCGTCTACCTGACCGGGCCGCCGGAGCCGTTCGTCCCGGCCGAGCTGCAGGGGGCGCTCTGCTGCGGGCTCGCCTTCATGTGGGCCGGCTCCGAGCGGCGCGAGGGCGAGGCGTACGCGGAGGCGTTCCGGCTGCTGAGACCGGCCGTCGACCTCGTCGGGCCGATGCCGTACGCCGAGTTCCAGTGCATGATCGACGACCCGCCGGGCCTGCGGAACTACTGGACCGCCGATTACCTCGACAGCCTCCCCGACGCCGCGGTGACGGAGTTCGTGAACGGCTCGGAGGCGATGCCGGTGCCGTCGCCGTCGCAGTCGATCCTGTTCCCGTGGGGCGGCGCGATCGCCCGCGCCGGAAGCGCTCAGACACCGATGGCCGAACGGCAGGCGACGTGGGTGTCGCACCCGTTCGCGCTGTGGGAGGAGGCCGGCGACGACGGCGCGGTGATCGGCTGGGCGCGCAGCCTGTCGCAGCGGATGAAGCCGTTCGCCAGCGGCGGCGTCTACCTCAACTTCATCGGCGACGAGGGCCGCGACCGCGTCCGCGCCGCGTTCGGGAGCAGCTACGACAGACTGGCGCGCGTGAAGGGCGCCTACGACCCCGGCAACTTCTTCCGCTTCAACCAGAACGTCCAGCCGGCGACGGCGACCGGGGTCGGCTGAGGACGAGCTTGCGGATGCCGGCGCGGCGACGGGCCGCCGAACGATCGCCGGCAAGGGCGGCCGGCGCCGGCCGAGTCGGGCTGCTCGGCCGGCGTCCGGGCCGCGCTGTGC
>JAEXXR010000024.1 GCA_023405705.1 Actinomycetes bacterium | reverse complement strand
GGCCCGAACAGCGCCCGCGCCAGCCCGCAGACGATCGCGACCTCGCTGCGCAGCTGCGCGCTCGCCGGCGCGAGCGTCCCGCGCGAGTGGTGGACCATCCCCATCGAGTCCTCGACGGTGACCGCCTGCGCGCCGCTGGCCTGCATGTCGACCTCGGTGCGGCCGAGCGTCGGCAGGATCAGCGCCCGTCTGCCGTGCACGACGTGCGAGCGGTTGAGCTTCGTCGACACCTGCACGGTCAGCCGGCAGTTGCGCAGCGCCGCGTAGGTCGCCTCGGTGTCGGGCGCGGCGGCGGCGAAGTTGCCGCCCATCGCGAAGAAGACGTGCGCCTTCCCGTCGCGCATCGCGCGGATCGCGTCGACGGCGTCGAGCCCGTGCTCGCGCGGCGGCGCGAACCGCAGCGCCTCCCCGAGCCGGTCGAGGAAGGCCGCCGGCGGCTTCTCGTAGATCCCCATCGTGCGGTCGCCCTGCACGTTGGAGTGGCCGCGGACGGGGCAGACGCCGGCGCCGGGCCGGCCGATGTTGCCGCGCAGCAGCAGGAAGCTGACGATCTCGCGGATCGTCGCGACGGCGTTCTTGTGCTGGGTGACGCCCATCGCCCAGCAGACGATCGTCCGCTCGCTGCGAGCCGCCATCGACCCGACCGCCTCGATCTCCTCGCGCGACAGCCCGGTGGCGGTCAGCACGTCGTCCCAGGAGAGCCGCTCCAGCGCCGAGGAGAACGCCTCGAACCCGTCGCAGCACGAGTCGATGAAGTCGCGGTCGAGCACCGTCCCCGGCGCGGCCGCCTCGGCGTCGAGCAGCAGCCGCGACAGCGCCTGGAAGAGCGCCTGGTCGCCGCCGATGCGGATCTGCAGGTGGCGATCGGCCAGCTCGGTGCCGTGGCCGAGCAGCCCGCGCGGCTTCTGTGGGTTCTTGAAGCGGATCAGGCCGGCCTCGGGCAGCGGGTTGACGGCGACGATCCGCGCCCCGCGCTGCTTGGCCCGCTCCAGCGCGGAGAGCATCCGCGGGTGGTTGGTGCCGGGGTTCTGGCCGACGACGATCAGCAGGTCGGCGTGCTCGACGTCCTCCAGCGAGACGGAGCCCTTGCCGATCCCGATCGTCTCGCTCAGCGCGACGCCGCTCGACTCATGGCACATGTTCGAGCAGTCGGGCAGGTTGTTGGTGCCGTAGGCGCGCACGAGCGCCTGGTAGGCGAAGGCGGCCTCGTTGGAGGTGCGGCCGGAGGTGTAGAAGAGCGCCTCGTCTGGAGAGGCGAGCCCGTTCAGCTCCTCGGCGACGAGCCCGAACGCCTCGTCCCAGCCGATCGGCTCGTAGTGGGTGGCGCCCTCGCGCAGCACCATCGGGTCGGTGATGCGGCCCGAGCGCCCGAGCTGGTGGTCGGTCCAGCCGGCCAGCTCGGCGACGGAGTGGCGCGCGAAGAAGGCCGGGTCGACGCGTCTGCGGGTCGCCTCCTCGGCGACCGCCTTGGCGCCGTTCTCGCAGAACTCGGCCTTCGCGGTCTGGCCCGGGTCGGGCCAGGCGCAGCCGGGGCAGTCGAAGCCGTCGGGCTGGTTGAGCCGCACGAGCGTCTCCAGCGTGCGACGGGTTCCCATCTCCTCGTGGGCGTGGCGGAGCGCGATCGCGACCGCCTCCATTCCGGCCGCGTGATCGTGCGGCGGCTTGACCTTCAGGCGGCGGTCCTCGTCCTGCTCCATCGGCCCAGCGTACTCGCGTGCGGCGGAGGCCGTCAGCGCCGCGCTCCCCTTCCGAGGAGCGCGTCGCTCACGGCCGCCCGCCCGCGCGCTACGCCGCCGCCTGCTCGAGTGGGCGCAGCTCCTCGGCGTAGGAGACCGAGTGGCGTCTCAGCGTCCCGTCGGTCTCGATCTCGTAGGCGCCCATCCGCCACAGCGGCGGCGAGTAGACGTGGATCGTCACCGCCGGCCGGTCGCCGTGGTGGAGCACGCGGTGGATGTCGGAGGCGCCGAAGTCGAACGACTCCCCGGCCCGGGCGACCCGGCGCGCCGGCGCGCCGCCGAGCACCAGCCGCTCCTCGCGCACGGCGCCGTCGACGACCGCGACCGCGCCGGCCGACAGGTCGTGGTCGTGGAAGCCGGTGTCGTGGTCCTCCGACCAGCAGATCAGCCACACGTCGAGGTGGGAGTCGCGCAGCAGCTCGGCGTAGGTGCGCTGCTCGGGGTCGTGGGCGACGTGCTCGGACCACAGCGCCGGGTCGGCGGCGATGCGCTCGGCGAGGTCGCGCAGCTCCTCGCGGGTCAGGTCGCGGTCGGTGGGGCGGTCGATGTCGATCATGGCGTCGGAGGTCGCGGCTGCGGGCGGCCGTCAGGCGGCTGCCCGCGTCGCGGGGGTCGGTGGGTCGATGCGCCCGAGCAGGCGGGCGGGGTTGACGCGGGTGAGCGCGTGGCCGAGCGCGGTGTCGGCGGCCGGCGCGGGGGCGCCGACGACCGGCCGGTCGGAGCCGTGCACGAGCTGGTCGGCGCCGACGACGCGGATCGTCGCGTCGACCGCGCGCGGCCCGTAGGAGGAGGTGTCGTAGAAGAGCAGCGGGTCGTGCGCCTGCCGTGCCGGGCCGCCGCGCGCGGCGAGCCGCTCGAGC
>JAEXXR010000712.1 GCA_023405705.1 Actinomycetes bacterium | reverse complement strand
GTTCACCACGTTGAACCACACCCTTCAGTTCAACCCTTTGCGCCAATTCAGTTCAACCCGTTGGTCACAGTGAATTTGGCTTGACTCTGCTCCCGCACCCTGTCTATGGTGCTGCGCGAGCCGGCGTGTGGCATGCCACATGCGGCACACCGCCTATGGAGAGAAGGGATGGTCGGCGTGTCCGAAGGACCGCAGCTGTCGCAACGCGCGTTGGATGAATTGAGTGCGCGTCACGAGATCAAGCCGATGGGCGCCGACGCGCTCGCGGTCGCCCACGCGGAGGGCGTGCGCGTCGTCGACGTCAACGGCAGGGAGTACCTCGACGCGATCGCGGGCGAGTGGGTCGTCAACCTCGGATTCCGCCACCCGGAGGTCACCGACGCGGTCATCGCGCAGCTGAACGAGGCCGACTGGACCGCGCCGCTCTACAACTCCGCGCCGCGAACGCTGCTGGCGGAGAAGGTCGCGCAGGTCGCGCCGGGCGGGCTGAACAAGATCCTCTACGGCCTCTCCGGCGGCGACGCCGTCGAGGGTGCGATGCACCTGGCGATGCGGACGACCGGCAAGGACGAGTTCGTCTGCCTCTTCCAGGCCTTCCACGGCCGCACCTTCGCCACGACCGCCCTCTCCTACACGCACCCGAACATGTACGAGGGCGCGAAGAAGGGGCTGGAGCGGTACACGACGCGGCAGATCCGCGTCCCCAACTTCAACTGCTACCGCTGCCCGTTCGAGCGCACGCCCGACAGCTGCGACCTCTTCTGCGCGAGATTCGTCGAGAAGATGGTCGTCGAGGGCTCCGAGGGCGGCGTCGCGGGCGTGATCGTCGAGCCCTACCAGGCCAACGGCGGCATGGTGCCGGCGCCGGAGGGCTACTTCGAGCTGCTGCGCGGCATCTGCGACCGCCACGAGATGGCGCTGATCGTCGACGAGGTGCAGACGGCGTGGGGCCGCTGCGGCGAGATGTTCGCGATCGAGCACTACGGCGTCGAGCCGGACATGATCGTCGTCGGCAAGGCGTTCGGCGGCGGCTTCTCGATGTCGGGCGTGATCGTCAACGACAAGTACGCCAACCTCGCCGGCTGGGAGTACGGCTTCACGACGATCGGCCACCCGGTCGCCTCCACCGCCTCGCTGAAGATGATCGAGGTGATGGAGCGCGACGACCTGCCCGGCAACGCGCGCGCGATGGGCGAGCGCTTCGGGCTGCGGCTCGCCGAGATGCAGGAGAAGCACCCGCTGATCGGCGACGTGCGCGTGATGGGCCTGATGATCGGCATAGAGCTGGTCAAGGACCCGGTCACCAAGGAGCACGCGCACGCCGAGGCCGACTGGTGCCTGCACCGGGCGCTGGAGAACGGCCTGATCATCGGCAAGACGGGCCCCGTCTTCCCGCCGCCGGCCGGCAACGTGCTGAAGCTCAAGCCGGCGGTCAACATCGGTCCCGCCGAGGTCGACGAGATCTGCGACCGGCTCGACCGCACCCTCGCCGAGGCCGAGGCCCACTTCGGCTACGGCAGCTCCTCCTAACCCAAAAGGGGACAGAGTCAGATGACCTCTTCCGGCGTGCCGCAGGGCGCGAGCGACGACGACGACCTCGCCCAGTTCGGCTACCAGCCGCGCCTGCGGCGCTCGATGACGACGTTCACGTCGTTCTGCCTCGCCTTCTCGATGATCGCGATCACGGGGACGCTCGGGCCGCTGTTCCAGCCCGTGCTCGCCGAGGTCGGCGCCGTCGCCGTCTGGTACTGGCTGATCGCGCTCGCGGGCGTGATCTGGGTCGTGCTCGTCTTCATGCACATGGCGGCGCGGATCCCCGTCACCGGCTACGCCTACCAGTGGGCGAGCCGGATCGTGAACCCGTACTACGGCTGGATCGTGGCGATGATCGGCCTGATCACCTTCACGACCGGCGCGACCTCGATCGGCGCGCTGTTCGGCTCCGTGCTCGCTCCGGAGCTGGGGATCGAGGCGACCGGCACCAACATCATGTACCTGGCGATCGGGGCGCTGACGCTCGGCTTCCTGATCAACATCTTCGGCATCCGCATCGCGACCCGCTTCAACAACGGCGTCGCGATCGGCGAGATCGTCGGCACGATCGTCTTCGCCTTCCTGCTGCTCGTCGGCGCGCTGCTGTTCTTCGACAGAGGCCAGGACGCCGCCGTGATCGTGCAGAACTCGGGCGTCGGCGCGGTCGACGGATCGCACATCCCGACCGTCAACTGGATCCTGGCCGCGACGCTGCCGATCTTCGCGCTGCTGGGCTGGGAGGCCTCCGCCGACCTCGCGGAGGAGACGCACAACCCGCGCAAGGCGGCGCCGAAGGCGATGTTCCGCGCGGTGACCGTCTCCGCGATCGGCGGCTTCATCGTGATGTGGATCTTCATCGTCGCGATCCCCGGCTCGATCTCCGCCGCGCTCGAGCATCCGAACACGCTCTTCTGGATCGTCGAGGAGCGGCTCGGGACCGTCCCGGCGGCGATCCTGAAGGTGATCGCCTTCTTCTCGATGATGGGCTGCATCGTCGCCAACATCGCGGTCGCGACGCGCCTGATCTTCTCCGTCTCGCGCGACCGGATGCTGCCGTTCTCCAAGCAGCTCGCGGCGGTCCACCCGCGCTTCAGAACGCCGGTCACCGCCTCGATCGTGCTGTGGGCGATCTGCATGGTCATCAACGTCGCCGGCAACGGCAACATCTTCCGCATCACCGCGATGGCGGCGGTCGCGTACTACTTCACCTACGGGACGACGATCGTCGGCGTGCTCGTCGGCCACCTGCGCGGGGCGATCCCGGAGCCGCGCGGCGAGGGCTACTTCGGCCTCGGCCGCTGGACGGTGCCGGTCTGCGTGATCGCGCTGGTCTGGTGCTTCGGCGTCGCCGCCGCGTACCTGATCCCGAGCGAGAACCACTACGTCGTCAGGTACTTCCTCTACGCGCTCGGGATCGGCGTCCTGTTCACCGCGCACGCCTGGTGGGCTCTGAGAACCGGACGCGCCTCCGTCCCGCTCAACGCCGACGACGCGGCCGCCGCCCGCGACCGCGCTGACGCGGAGGCCGAGGGGGTCGCGGTCCATGGG
>JAEXXR010000702.1 GCA_023405705.1 Actinomycetes bacterium | reverse complement strand
CTCTCATCGTTTGTTGAGGGAATCCGTAGGGGAAGTTCAGCGACGGCCGCGAAGCTCTTCACCGTGAACGCATCACCAACCGACACCAGCACCCTCCCGTCGCTCGATGCGCTCTATGCCGACCCGCGGCGCCGCCGCTCCCGCGAGCGCGACCTCGGGCTGACCTGGAGAGCGCGCGACGGCTCCACCTACCGCGTCGCCTGGATCGAGGAGACGGAGGAGCTGTACGCCTTCCGCCATCTCGACCCCGACGGCCACGGCGGCGGGGTCAGGATCCTCGGCCGCATCCCGGCCGCGAGAGTCGAGCGCGGGCTGCGCGACTGGCCGGCCCACTGCGGCGACGAGTCGTCGTACGAGTGGCTCTGCTGGCAGGTCCGGCGCCTGCGCGCCAGAGCCCGCTGAGGCGCCGCGCACCGGATTTCCTCCCGGCACGCCGGCCCATCGGCGATGATCCGACTCGACCGGAGTCGAGCGGAAGGGACGGCCGTGGAGAACCGCAAGCTGGTGCTGGTGGCGATGATCTTCGCCGTCGCGATGATGTTCATCGACCAGACGATCGTCGCGCTCGCCGCCCCCGACCTGCAGAGAGACCTCGGCGTCACCTCGACCGGGGCGCAGTGGATCATCAACGGCTACCTGCTGTCGCTGTCGGCGCTGTTCGCGCTCGGCGGCAAGCTCGCCGACGTGCTCGGCCACCGGCGGATGGTGCTCGTCGGCGTCGCCGGCTTCGCGCTCTTCTCGGCGCTGTGCGGAGCGACCCCGACCGGCTCGATCGGCGAGGCGTGGATGATCCTCTTCCGCGTGCTGCAGGGCGCCTCGGCGGCGCTGCTGTTCCCGGCGGCGCTCGCGATCGTCGTCTCGGCGTATCCGCTGCGCGAGCGCGGCAGGGCGCTGGCGATCTTCTTCGCCGCCTCCGGCGGTCTGACCGCGGTCGGCCCGCTCGCCGGCGGCTACCTGACCGAGTGGACGTGGCGCGCGATCTTCTGGATCAACATCCCGGTCGCGATCGTCGCGATCGTCCTCACGCTCAAGGCGAACCCGCCGGAGTCCAAGCGCGACACGCCGATCGACTGGCGCGGCGCCGTGCTGATCTCGGCGGCGATGGGCCTGGCGGTGCTCGGGCTGCAGCAGGCCGGCGTCTGGGGCTGGGACGACGTCCGCACGTGGGCCTGCATCGTCGTCGGCCTGCTGCTGCTGGCATGGTTCGTCGCCGACCAGCTGCGCACGAGAGACCCCCTGATCGACGTGCGGATCTTCGCCCAGCGCGCCTTCGCCGCCGACAACGCGGTGATGTTCCTCATATCGGCGGCGTTCGTGCCGCTGTTCTTCTTCGCCAGCGTGTACGCGCAGGCGTCGCTCGGCTACTCGGCCAGCGAGGCCGGCCTGTTCCTGCTCGTCTTCTTCGGCGGCTTCGCGACCGCGGCCCAGTGGGGCGGCCGGATCCTCGACGCGAAGGGCGCGCGGCCGACGGTCGTGCTCGGCTGCGCGGTCGCGGCGGTCGGCTTCTGGCTGTGGGGCATGCAGCTGCCCGATCTCGACTTCAGCAGCCAGTGGTACTGGCTGGCGCTCGCGGGCGCCGGCATGGGCATGGTGCTCGGCCCGGTCAGCACCGACGCCGTCAGCCGCGCGCCGAACGCCAGCTACGGCGAGGCGACTGGGATCACGCAGACGGTGCGCAACTTCGGCGCCTCGCTCGGCCTCGCGGTGCTGGGGTCGCTGCTGGTGACAGAGAACGTCCGCCGGGTCGAGGAGACGCTGACGTCGAGAGGCCTCCCGGCCGAGCAGGCGGACAGAATCGCGCACGCGATGACGTCGACCTCCGGCGGCGGCGCGAGCGACGCGCTCGACCGGACCGGCGGGGCCGCGAGCGAGGCGGCGAGATCGGTCTACAACGCGATCCAGGTCGACATAGCCGAGTCGACGCAGCTGATCGTCTACCTGATGGCCGGCCTGATGGCGCTCGCCTTCGTGGTGGCCGTCGCGAGACTGCCGGCGGGGCGGCTGGAGGAGTCGCCGGTGACGGAGCCGGGCGAGCCCGAGCCGGAGGCGGCGGCCGCGCAGGGCTGAGTCGGGCCGGAAGAGCGGAGCGCGGTCCGCTACGTTCGAGGGCATGAAGCGGATCGGATTCCTCTCCTTCGGCCATTGGCAGGCGGCGCCGGGCTCGCGCACGCGCACCGCCGCCGACGCGCTCACCCAGTCGATCGAGCTGGCGGTCGCCGCCGAGGAGATCGGGATCGACGGCGCGTACGTGCGCGTCCACCACTTCGCGCGGCAGCTGGCGTCGCCGTTCCCGCTGCTGGCGGCGATCGGCGCGCGCACGAGCCGGATCGAGATCGGCACCGCCGTGATCGACATGCGCTACGAGAACCCGCTCTACATGGCCGAGGAGGCCGCCGCCGCGGACCTGATCGCCGGCGGCCGGCTGCAGCTCGGCGTCAGCCGCGGCTCGCCGGAGCCGGCGCTGCGCGGCTCGGAGGCGTTCGGCTACGTCCCGCCGCAGGGCAGGACCGACGCCGACCTCGCCCGCGAGAAGATGGCGCTGTTCCGCGCCGCGATCGACGGCGCCGCCGTCGTCCACGGCGACGACGGCCACGGCAACCCGGTCGGCGCGCTCGCGATCCAGCCCCAGTCGCCCGGCCTGTCCGAGCGGATCTGGTGGGGCTCCGGCACCCGCGCGACCGCGAGCTGGGTGGCGGAGCAGGGCATGAACATGCAGAGCAGCACGCTGCTGGTCGAGGACACCGGGGTGCCGTTCGGCGAGCTGCAGGCCGAGCAGATCCAGATCTATCGCGACGCCTGGGCGGCCGCGGGCCACGCGCGGGAGCCGCGCGTCTCGGTCAGCCGCAGCGTCCTCCCGATCGTCACCGACGAGGACCGCGCCTACTTCGGCGGCCGCGGCGGCGCCGGCGAGGGCGAGGACCAGGTCGGCTACCTCGAAGGCGTCCAGGCCCGCTTCGGCAAGAGCTACGTCGGCGAGCCCGACGCGATCGCCGAGGAGCTGGCGAAGGACCCGGCCGTCGCCGCCGCCGACACCCTCCTGCTCACCGTCCCCAACCAGCTCGGCGTCGACTACAACGCCCGCCTCCTCCAGACGATCGCCGACCACATCGCCCCCGCGATCGGCTGGGAGCCGAAGCGGGCGGCGGCGTAGGGGCCGGCCGGCTCGGCGCGCGGTCTCGACCGCGTCCTCCTCGCTGCGCTTGCAGAACCAGCGTGCTCGGCTGAGAGCGGGCGGCCTGCCACAGGCGTGGCAGGCGAGAGCACGCTCACTAGCCTACTAATTATATATATGCTTTCCTCCGAGCGAATCGAAGGAGGAAGGCACATGCAGATCAGAGGAGCCGGGGCGCTCGTCTTCGGCGGCGCGTCCGGGCTGGGGGCCGCGACGGCGCGGCGGCTGGTCGCCGCCGGCGCGGCGGTGACGATCGCCGACCGCGACGGCGACCGGGCGCAGGCGCTCGCGCAGGAGC
>JAEXXR010000701.1 GCA_023405705.1 Actinomycetes bacterium | reverse complement strand
CCCCCACGCTGGCCGTTCTCAGGCGGCCGCGAGCGCGTCGGAGGCGCGGCGCGCGGGCCGGCGGCGCGCGGTTCTCGCGGCGAGCGCGATCTCCAGCACCTGCTCGATCCGCGAGACGAAGTGGAAGTCGAGGTCCTTGCGCAGGTGCTCGGGGATGTCGTCGACGTCCTGCTCGTTGAGCGACGGGGCGATCACGGTGCGGATGCCGCTGCGCTGCGCGGCGAGCGCCTTCTCCTTGAGCCCGCCGATCGGCAGCACCTGCCCGGTCAGCGTGATCTCGCCGGTCATCGCCACGTCGGCACGGACCGGTTTGCGCGTCAGCAGCGAGACGAGCGCGGTCGCGATCGTGATGCCGGCGCTCGGCCCGTCCTTCGGGATCGCGCCGGCCGGGACGTGGACGTGGACGTCGTGGTCGGCGAACCATTCGTCGGCGACGCCCTCGGGCGGGTGGCTGCGAACCCAGGACAGCGCCGCCTGCGCCGACTCGCGCATCACGTCGCCGAGCTGGCCGGTGATCGTCAGCTTGCCGCTGCCGCTCATCGCCGTCGCCTCGACGAACAGGACGTCGCCGCCGACCGGCGTCCACGCCAGCCCGGTCGCGACGCCCGGCTCGGAGGTGCGTCTGCGCGTCTCGCTGAAGAAGCGGCGCTTGCCGAGCAGCTCGCGCGCTCTCGGCGCGCTGATCGCGACGCGTCTCGCCGCTCTGCCCTCGGCGACCTGACGCGCGACCTTGCGGCAGACGGTGCCGATCTCGCGCTCGAGGTTGCGCACGCCGGCCTCGCGCGTGTAGTCGGAGATGATCGTCTTCAGCGCCGAGTCGCTGAAGGCGATCTGCGATCTGCGCAGGCCGTTGCGCTCGATCTGGCGCGGCACGAGGTAGCGGCGCGCGATCTCCAGCTTCTCCTCCTCGGTGTAGCCGGCGAGCTGGATCGTCTCCATGCGGTCGCGCAGCGGGCCGGGGATCGTGTCGAGCGTGTTCGCCGTCGTCACGAACATCACGTCGGAGAGGTCGAACGGCAGGTCGAGGTAGTGGTCGCGGAAGGTCGTGTTCTGCTCGGGGTCGAGCACCTCGAGCATCGCGCTGGACGGGTCGCCGCGGAAGTCGGAGCCCATCTTGTCGATCTCGTCGATCATGAACAGCGGGTTCTTCGACTCGGCGTCGCGCAGCGCGCGGATGATCACGCCCGGCATCGCGCCGATGTAGGTGCGGCGGTGGCCGCGGATCTCCGACTCGTCGCGCACGCCGCCGACCGAGATCCGCTCGAATCTGCGCCCGAGCGCTCTCGCGATCGATCTGCCGAGCGAGGTCTTGCCGACGCCGGGCGGCCCGACGAGGCAGAGGATCGACCCCTTCGCGTCCGGCTTCAGCTTGCGCACCGCGAGGAACTCGAGGATCCGATCCTTCACCTGCTCGATGTCGTAGTGGTCCTCGTCGAGCACGACGCGGGCGTGTCTGAGGTCGAGGTTGTCCTCGGTCCGCGCGCTCCACGGCAGCGCCGCGATCCACTCCAGGTAGCCGCGGATCACGCCGTGCTCGGCCGAGGCCGGCGGGATCCGCTCCAGCCGCGCCAGCTCGCGGTCGACCTGCTTGCGCACCTCCGGCGGCAGCTCCAGCTCGTCGAGCTGCTCGCGCAGCTCCTCGGCCTCGGCCGCCATCTCGTCGCCCTCGCCCAGCTCCTCCTGGATCGCCTTCAGCTGCTGGCGCAGGAAGTACTCGCGCTGCGTTCTGTCGAGCTCGGACTGGACCTGCGACTGGATCTTGGAGCCGAGCGCGACGACCTCCAGCTCGCGCGCGAGGATCTCCGACAGCCGCCGCAGCCGCCTGGCGACGTCGAGCTCCTCCAGCAGCGCCTGCTTCTCGTCGGTTCTGATCCGCAGCGCGGAGGCGATCAGGTGGCTGAGCGCGCCGGGGTCGTCGAGGTTGGCGATCGCGATGTGCAGCTCCTCGGGGAGGTACGGGACCTCCTCGACGATGTTCGAGAAGGTCGCCTGCACGTTGCGCATCAGCGCCAGCAGCTCCGGCGTCTCCTGTCCGCCGGTGTCGGGCGCCTCCTCGACCTTCGCGACGAGGTACGGCTCGGTCCGGTCCCAGCCGGCGACGCGTATCCGCTGCGTCGCCTGCACGAGGATCCGCAGCGTGCCGTCGGGGACCTTCAGCATCCGCGCGACGACGCCCGCGACGCCGACCTCGTAGAGGTCCTCGGGGCCGGGCGTCTCCAGCTCGGGCTTGCGGCTGGCGACGAGCGCGATCATGCGGTCGCCGCCGAGCACGTCGTTGACGAGCGCCATGCTGCGCTCCTGGCCGACGGCAAGCGGCACGAGCGTCTCCGGGAAGGTGACGCTGTCGCGCAGCGGCAGCACCGGCAGCGCCGCCGGCAGCGCGCGCTGAGACGGGATCTCGATCTCGCGGGCCTGCCCGGGCGTGCCGATCTCGATCATCTCGGCCCGCTCTCGGAGCCGCCGCCCTGCTTGGAGGAGTGCGGCACCTCGATCGGGACGCTGCGGCGTCGCGTCTCGGGTTGCGCCAGCGGCAGCTCGACGCGCAGCAGGCCGTCGTCGTAGATCGCCTTCGCCTCCTCCGCGCGCACCTCGACGCCGAGCTGCACGACGCGCCGGAAGGGACCGTGCTCGATCTCGACCTGCTGGTAGACGCGGCCCTCCGACTCGCCGGCGAGGCGGTGGCCGGAGAGGACCAGCTCGCGGCCCTGGATCTCCAGCGACAGCTGGTCGGCGTCGATCCCCGGCAGCTCGGCGATGACGACCGCGCGTGCGGGATCCTCGGCGTAGTAGACGTCGACCGCGGGCGAGAAGCCGCCGCGCTTGCGCGGGGCGATGCCGGGCCGCTGGAGCACGTCTCCGAACAGCTCGTCCATCTCCCGCCGCATCCGCTCGAAGTTCGCGAAGAGGTCGCGTTCCGGCGCCATGTGCCGGAATCTACCCATCTCCGCCGCGAGCTGACAGGCTCGCAAGGGAGCGCCCGCGCGCCGGCCCTGCTCAGATCTCGTAGACGGCGCCCTCTGCGGCCAGCTCGACCGGCTTGCCGAACTCCGCCTCCGCCTGCGCGCGCGAGCGCTCGGCGTGGTCGCCGGCCTCGAAGTGGGTCAGCACGAGCCGGCCCGCTCCGGCGCGGCGGGCGTGGGCGCCGGCCTCGGCGGCGGTCAGGTGGCCGCGGTTGCCGTCGGGCTCGGGCTGCGCCAGCGTCGCCTCGAGCATCAGCAGGTCGCTGTCGCGGGCGAACTCGACGAGCGCGTCGTTGGGACAGCAGTCGGCGCCGAAGGTGAAGCTGCCGGCTCTGCTCGTCACCTGCACGGCGAAGGTGCGGATGAAGTGCGGCACCTCGTGGAAGCGGATCTGCAGCGGCCCGAGGTCGAGCACGCTGTCGACGCCGTACTCGATCAGGCAGAACGCCTGCTCGATCAGCTCGCCCAGCCCCCACGTGCCGGTGACGGTGCGGAACGCCTCGGCGCTGCCGGGCGGTGAGTACAGCGTCGGGCGCGGGTTCGGGAACTCTCTCGCGCGCGGCGAGTACGACAGCGCGTAGGCGTACGGGATCAGGTCGAAGCAGTGATCGGAGTGCAGGTGGGAGACGACGACCGCGTCGACCTGCTCGTAGTCGCGCCGCTCGCGCAGCTTGCCGAAGACGCCGTTGCCGCAGTCGAGCAGCAGACAGCAGTCCTCCTCTTCCACGAGGTATCCACTGCATGCGCCGCCTGCGTCCTGCCAGGCCGGCGACTTGCCGAGCACGGTGATCTTCACGCCTGGGGCCTTCCCACCTGGGTGGGACATGCTAGCCGTGCGGCTGCTTCGCGGCGCTCACCTCCCCGCGCGAGCGGCGCGGCGCCACCTGCGAGGCGGCTCTGCGGATCCCGTCTCGCGGGGCCCGCGGTCAGGCGTGGAGGGCGGCCTGCTCCTGCGCGGAGGGC
Source organism: Actinomycetes bacterium (assembly GCA_023405705.1). The sequence goes on along the minus strand of JAEXXR010000701.1, from coordinate 709 downwards.
ATCGCCCAGACGGCCTGGGTGCGGCGCTCCTGGCGGAACTGGAAGCGCAGCTGGCGGGGCGGCCGCAGGCCGTCGGGATGGGCCGGGCGGAACGTCGCGCAGGGCTCGTCGTCGGCCAGCGCGCAGAGCATGTTCTGACGGAAGAAGCAATCGTCGCAACCAACTCTGCCCGTTCCACGACCCTTCGCCATTCTGCCCTTCGACCTCCTCGAACCGGCCCCGGGGGGGCCGCTTGCTTGCCAACTGCGAGGCGGGCAGTCTCACAAAACCGAAGACTGCGCTCAACGCCGTTTTCCGCAAAACGCAGGAACTTTCGGATGTGGCCAGGAACTCCTGCAAATCGGCGGATTTTTGCTATGGGGCGAGAGAAGTCCCCGCTGTTTGCGGACGTTTCATCCGAACCCGGTCGTCATGCTGTTCGGACGATGCGAATCCTGATAACGGGCGTCAGCGGCTTCGTCGGATCGCGGCTCGTCCCGCGCCTCGCGCGCGACGGGCACGAGCTGCGCGGCTTCGCCCGCGACGCGGGCCGCGTGGCGGTCGACGTGCCGCTCGTCGTCGGCGACGCGGTGACCGGCGCCGGGCTGGCGGAGGCGCTCGACGGCGTCGACGTCGCCTACTTCCTGATCCACTCGATGGAGCCGCCGCCGGCCGCCGCGAACGGCGCGGCCGCCGGGGCCGGATTCGAGGCGCGCGAGCTCCAGGCCGC
>JAEXXR010000683.1 GCA_023405705.1 Actinomycetes bacterium | reverse complement strand
CTTCTGGCGCGCCGGCTTCGGCGCAACCGCGCAGGAGGCGCGCACCTGGGCCGCCCGCGGCCGGAAGGCGACGATCGACTGGATCGTCGACGGCCCGCCCGGCGGCACGCGCCTGACCGGCCCGGCGCCGCGCGTGAAGGGCCGTGCGCTCGACCCCGTCAACGAGTGGGGCGACGACGTGCTCTGGTGGCTGGACCGGATGATCCGCGGCAACCGGCCGCTGGTCGAGAAGATGACGCTGTTCTGGCACGACCACTTCGCGACGGCCGAGCAGGACACGCCGCTGATGCTGGCCCAGAACCGCCTCTTCCGCCGTCACGCGCTCGGCGCCTTCCGCCCGCTGCTGCGCGACGTCACGCGCGACCCGGCGATGCAGCTGTGGCTGTCGCTCGCCGACTCGACGAAGGACCACCCGAACGAGAACTACGCGCGCGAGCTGATGGAGCTGTTCACGATCGGCGGCGGCTACTCCGAGCGCGACGTGCGCGAGGCGTCGCGGGCGCTGACCGGCTTCCGCTCGAAGTGGGGCCGCAACGGCCTGGAGTGGATCAGATACGACCCGGAGGAGCACGACGGCTCCGTCAAGCGGATCCTCGGCAGAAGGGGCCGCTTCGGGATCGACGAGACGCTCGACCTCGTCTGCGACCACCCGCGCCACGCGCCGTTCCTCGTCGCGAAGCTGTGGAGCTTCTTCGTCGCGACGCCGCCGAGCGCCGCGACGGTGCGCGCGCTCGCGAGCACCTACCGACGCTCCGGCCTGCGGATCAAGCCGGTCGTGCGGCAGATCCTGGAGCACCCGTCGCTCTACCGCGACCTCGGCGACGGCGACATGGTCAAGTGGCCGGTCGTCTACGTCGCCGGCGCGTTGCGCACCAGCGGCACCCACATCACCGACGGCTACCCGGTCTGGCTGCTGTCGACGATGGGGCAGCAGCTGTTCCGGCCGCCGTCGGTCGCCGGCTGGGACCACGGTGCGAAGTGGATGTCGTCGAACGCGATGCGCCAGCGCTTCGCGTTCGCCAACTTCCTCGTCAACTACGGCGCGCCGAGAGTGCGCAAGGGCGCCTACAAGGCGACGCTGCCGCCGCAGCAGGCGGTCGCGCTGGCGATCAGGGCGGTCGGCGGGGAGCCGGTCTCCGCGCACACGCAGGCGACGCTGACGCGGCTGGCGCGCCACTGGTTCGACGACATCCCGAAGTCGTGGCGCCACGACGCCGACTGGCGCGCCGAGGCGCTCCAGCGGACGCTGCGCCACCTCCTGATCGCGCGCCCGGAGGCGCAGCTCTGCTGATGGCCCGCTCCGTCCACAAGGGCTGCGACGACTTCCGCCAGACGAGCGCGTCGACGCGCGAGCAGTGGCTCGCCGAGGGCGGCGCCGGCCTCACCCGCCGGCAGCTGATCGGCACCGGTCTCGGCGGCGCGCTGGCGATCTGGTCCTCGCGCGCGCTCGGCGTCGACACGCTGTTCGAGGCCGCCTCCGCGCACGCCGCCGAGACGGCCGGCGCGCCGGTGCTCGTGACCGTCTTCCTGCCGGGCGGCGCCGACCTGCTCGACACGCTGATCCCGGTCGGCAGCTACGGCACCTACGCCGACCTGCGGCCGGGGACGAAGATCGCCGAGCCGCCGCTGCTCGGCGCCACCGGCCTGGGCATCCACCCGGCGCTGACGACGGGGACCGGCGGCGGCGTCAAGGGCCTCTTCGACGCCGGCAAGGTCGGCTTCCTGCCGGGGATCGACTACGCCAACCCCGATCTCTCGCACTTCCACTCGCGCCACTTCTGGGAGACCGGCCTGATCACCGACCGCGCCGCGCCCGGCTGGCTCGGCCGCTGGCTCGACCGCCACGGGTCGCGCGAGAACCCGCTCCAGGGGCTGACGCTCGGCTCGACGCTGTCACCGGTGCTGGCGACGGCGAGCGCGCCGGTCGCGGCGCTGGAGTCGCCGCGCGACGTCGGGCTGGAGATCTGGGGGATGGAGGACAAGCTGCGCGACAAGATGCTGGCGGCGTGGGAGCAGCTCGCGGGCGGCCGCGGCGACCGCCGGCCCGGTCCGGCGGCGGTGCGCGAGGCGGCGCTGCTGGCCAAGCGCGTCGGCGACCGCCTGGCGCCGTACGCCGAGCACGACGGCGTCGACCCGCTCGCGCCGCCGGTCGCCTACCCCGAGGACGACCGCTTCGGCGAGCGCCTGTCGCGGCTGGCCGCGCTGATCGCGCAGCCGCTCGGCGTGCGCCTCGCCGCCGTCCAGGCCGAGGGCGAGTTCGACACTCACGACGACCAGCCCGGCGACCTCGCGAGCGCCTACAGATCGGTCTCCGCCTCGCTCGCCGCCTTCCAGGCAGACCTGGAGGCGCGCGGGATCGCCGACCGCGTCCTGACGCTCGTCTGGTCGGAGTTCGGCCGCCGCCCGAAGGGCAACGAGTCGGCCGGCACCGACCACGGCGCCGGCGGCATCGCCTGGGTCCAGGGCACCCGCGCCGCGCCGGGGATCCTGACCGACTACCCGAGCCTGACCCAGCTCGACCGCGACGACAACCTGCGCGTCACGGTCGACTTCCGCACCGTCTACGCCTCCTTGATCGAGGGTTGGCTGAAGACCGGCGCCGACGAGGTGATCCCCCGTGCGGGCGCCTTCGGCCGCCTCGCCCTGACGCGCTGACGCGGCACCCTTTGGCCAGCTGGCCAGTCGGGCGCCCGCACTCCGGTAGGGTGGTTCGTCTGAGGACGAGCGACCGCACCGAGAAGGAGTGGGGCATGGCGAGTGTCGAGCAGCAGGCGCCGGCGGCCGAGCAGAGCGGCACCGGCATCCCGGTCGAGAACCCGGCGACGGGGCAGACGATCACGACCGTCCCGACGCTGTCGGCGCAGGAGGTCGCGACGCTGGTCGCGAGAGCCCGCGCCGCCCAGCCGGCGTGGGACGCGGTCGGCTTCGAGGAGCGCGGCCGCGTGCTGCGGCGGGCGCAGAAGTGGGTCACCGACAACGCCGAGCGGATCATCGAGACGATCGTCTCCGAGACCGGCAAGACCTACGAGGACGCCCAGCTCGCCGAGATCATGTACGCCGCGGCGGCCTTCGGCTTCTGGGCCAGAGAGGCGCCGAAGCTGCTCGCCGACGAGCCGATCAAGTCGGTCAACCCGCTGGTGAAGGGCAAGAAGCTGGTCGTCCGCTACGCGCCGGTCGGCGTCGTCGGCGTGATCGGCCCGTGGAACTTCCCGCTGACGAACTCCTTCGGCGACTGCATCCCGGCGCTCGCCGCCGGCAACGCGGTGATCCTGAAGCCGAGCGAGGTGACGCCGCTGACCTCGCTGCTGATGGCCGAGGGCCTGCGCGCCTCCGGCCTCCCCGACGACGTCTTCCAGATCGCGACCGGCGACGGCGCGACCGGCGCGGCGCTGATCGACGGCGTCGACTTCGTCATGTTCACCGGCTCGACGAAGACCGGCAAGAAGGTGATGGAGCGGGCGGCGCAGACGCTGACCCCGGTCGGGCTCGAGCTCGGCGGCAAGGACCCGATGATCGTCCTCTCCGACGCTGACGTCGACCGCGCCGCCAACGCCGCCGCCTACTACTCGATGAACAACGGCGGCCAGGTCTGCATCTCGATCGAGCGCGTCTACGTCGAGGCGCCGGTCTACGACCAGTTCGTCGCGAAGGTGACCGACAGAATCAAGGCGCTGCGCCAGGGCCGCTCGACCGGCCCGGGCTCGGTCGACGTCGGCGCGGTCACCTTCCCGCCGCAGCTCGACATCATCGACGCGCACGTCAGAGACGCCGTCGGCAAGGGCGCGCGCGTCCTCACCGGCGGCAGAGCGGCGGCCGGTCCCGGCATGTTCTACGAGCCGACCGTGCTCGTCGACGTCGACCACACGATGTCGTGCATGACCGAGGAGACCTTCGGCCCGACGCTGCCGATCATGAAGGTCGGCGACGCCGAGGAGGCGCTGAAGCTCGCCAACGACTCGCCGTACGGCCTGCAGGCGTCGGTCTGGACGAAGGACCTGCGCCGCGGCGAGGCGCTCGCGCGCCGCGTCGAGGCCGGCACCGTCTGCGTCAACGACGCGCAGGTCAACTACACGGCGCTGGAGCTGCCGATGGGCGGCTGGAAGACCTCCGGCCTCGGCACCCGCCACGGCGCCGGCGGGATCCGCAAGTACACCAAGCAGCAGACGCTGCTGGTCACCCGCTTCGCGGGCAAGAGAGACCCGCACTTGTTCCCGTACAGCAAGCGCGTGACGAAGCTGCTCGGGGGCCTGACGAAGCTGATGTACGGGCGCGGCAAGCGCGACTGAGGC
>JAEXXR010000669.1 GCA_023405705.1 Actinomycetes bacterium | reverse complement strand
GCGCGCCCCTGCGCGCTCGCGCGCGCCCGCGAACCGGTCGCATGTCAGCCCGCGCGTCGCACCGACGGCGTCAGCCTCTACACTTCCGCGCGCCGTTCACAACTCGTGCACGAATCGTTCACAGGGCGCAGCGGGAACAGCGTCGGAGCGAGCGTCGCACGACGGACCCCCAGACTCCGATTCCTGCCGCCACAGAGGAGGGTCGCGCCATGGCGCGCCTGTCACAGATCTTCTCCCCCCGCGATCGAGAGTTCTTCGATCTGTTCGAGGAGGCAGGCCGGAACGCCCTGCGCGCCGCCGATCTGCTGGACCAGATGCTGCGGAACTACCCCGAGACGAAGGACCTCGCTCGCGAGATCCTCATCTGCGAGCAGGAGGGGGACCGCATCACGCACGACATCATCCAGCGGCTGAACCACACCTTCGTCACGCCGATCGACCGCGAGGACATCCTCGAGCTGGCGTCGAGAATCGACGACGTCGTCGACTACACCGAAGAGGTCGCCGACTACCTCGGGCTGTACAAGATCGAGGCGCCGATGGAGCAGGCCCAGCGGCTGGCGCACATCCTCTTCCAGTCGACGCGGCAGATCGTCGAGGCGATCCCGCGGATGCGCGACTTCAAGGACATCTCGCACTACACGGTCGAGGTCAACCGACTGGAGAACGACGCCGACCGCGTCTCGCGCGAGGCGATCGCGTCGCTGTTCGACAACGGCATCGACCCGATGGTCGTGATCCGCTGGAAGGACCTGTTCGAGCGGCTCGAGGACGCAATCGACGCGACCGAGCACGTCGCGAACGTCCTCGAAGGCATCGTCATCAAGAACTCCTGACGAGCACCCGGCACAGGCGTCCCTCTCCCCCTCCCGCCTTCCGATGGATCAAGACATCATCCTCGTCATCGTCGTCGCGACCGCGCTGGCGTTCGACTTCACGAACGGCTTCCACGACACCGCGAACGTCGTGGCGACCTCGATCTCGACGCGCGCGCTCAACCCGCGCGTCGCCGTCGCGCTCGCAGCGATACTGAACTTCGTCGGCGCCTTCCTCTCGCTGGAGGTCGCCGGCACGATCGCCAACAACATCGTCGACCAGGGCGACGTCACGACGACGATCGTCTTCGCCGGCTTGGTGGGCGCGATCGTCTGGAACCTCGTCACCTGGTACTTCGGCCTGCCGTCGAGCAGCTCGCACGCGTTGATCGGCGGCGTCGTCGGCGCGATGTTCGTCGCCGTCGGCGCCGGCGCGATCCACGGCGACGGCATCGTCTCCAAGGTGCTCGTGCCGGCGCTCGTCGCGCCGCTGCTCGCCTTCGGCGCCGCCGGCATCGCGATCATATGCGCCTACCGGATCATCGGAAAGCTGGCGCCGGGACCGGTCAGCCGCGGCTTCCGCATCGGCCAGGTCTTCTCCGGCGGCCTGCTCGCGCTCGCGCACGGCACCAACGACGCGCAGAAGACGATGGGCATCATCACGCTCGCGCTGATCGCCAGCGGCCATCTCGGCTCCGACGCCGGCGTCCCGACCTGGGTCGTCGTCTCGGCCGCCGCCGCGATCGCGCTCGGCACCTACATGGGCGGTTGGCGGATCATCAAGACGATGGGCAGCCGCATCATCAAGATGGACCCGGCCCAGGGCTTCGCCGCCCAGGGCTCCGGCGCCGCGGTGATCCTCGCCGCGACCCACTTCGGCTACCCGCTCTCGACGACGCACACGATCTCCGGCGCCGTGATGGGTGCCGGCGCGGCGAAGCGGCTGTCGGCCGTCCGCTGGGGCGTCGCCGGCAACATCCTCGTCGCCTGGGTGCTGACGCTGCCGGCCTCGGCGGCCGTCGGCGGCCTCGTCTACGGCATCACGCACCTGTTCGGCGACGGCGCGCTCGGCCCGATCGTCGTCGCCGCAGCCGGCGTCGCGTTCGTGCTCTACATGTTCCTGCTGCGGCTGAGACGCGGTGCGGCGATCACGACGACCGCGACCGAGGGCAACGCGTGAGCCCGCTCGACGGGGCCAGCGGAGCGCTCAGCGCGCTGCTCGGCCACACGCCGCCGGCCGCGAAGATCGTCGACTGGGGTCAGCTGCTGGAGGTCGTCGAGGCGGGCCTGATCGCCGGCATCGGCATCACGATCGCCTTCTCGCTGCTGATCCTCGGCGCGGTGCGCGCGACCGAGGCGCGCAGCGAGTCGCGCACCGTCTCGATGGTGCTGCACGGCGCGCTCGCCGCCTTCGCGCTGAGCGTCTGCCTCGGCGCCGTCGTCTTCGGCGTCAGCACGATGCTGACGAAGTAGGCGCGGGCGACCTCGCGCCGCCCACGGCCGCGCTCGGCCGGCCGCCCGTCCGATTCCGCGCGGCGGCCGCGCTGAGCCGTCCGGCTCAGCGCGACGGGTACTCGACGCGCTTCAGCACTCTCGCCGGCGCACCGGCGGCGATGCTGAAGGCCGGGATGTCGGTCGTGACGACCGAGTTGGCGCCGATCACGCAGCGCTCGCCGATCGTCACGCCGCTGGTGACGACGACGTTGGCGCCGCACCAGACGTTGGCGCCGATGCGGGTCGGGCCCTTCGTCGTGAAGCCCTGCCACGGCACCGGCTTCTCCGGGTCGTCGAAGCGGTGGTTGCCGTCGGTGACGAAGCAGCCGTTGGCGAACATGCAGTGCTCGCCGATCTCGACCAGCTCCATCGCGGCGACCATCACGCCCATGTTCAGGAACGAGCCTGCGCCGATCCGCAGCCGCGCCTGGTCGGGCGCGGTCAGCCAGACGCCCGGCTCGAACATCACGCCGGCGCCGACCTCCAGCCGGCCCTCCTGCAGCGCCTCCAGCACGTTGCCGTGCAGCGGCCAGCGCGCGAACGCCTCCCGCCGCATCAGCTCCCAGTGGATGCGGGCGCGGTTCCACGGCAGCTCGTTGCGCTGGTACCAGCGCCACTTCTGCGCCCACAGGCGCGCCTGCGCGGCGAGATCAGACCGTTCCGACATCGGCGGCACGCTATCGGGGATCATGGGCCGATGGTCGCCCGCTTCACCTGCGCCGCCGCTCCGCGCACCGCTCCTGCACGCCCCGCACGCCGTCTCTCCGCGCTGCTGATCGCGGTCGCAGCCGCGCTGGCCGCGCTCTCGTCCGCGGCGCACGCAACGCCGGCCACGGCGGCCGCAGCTCAGGTCGGCCCCGCAC